>NZ_JAKSXU010000130.1:0-47458 GCF_022829325.1 Methylobacterium sp. J-092
GATCATCGGTGTCGTGTCCTTTGCGGCGGGAGGCCTACTGGAGCGGGCGGCCGAGCTTGCGCGCCAGGATCCGCTGCGGGCTCTTGTCCGGGTCGGCCTGGGCGGAGACCGGCAGGTAGGCGGTCTGCTCCAGCATGTAGCGGCCGCCCATGGCGCCGTGCATCACGAGGTCGGAGAAGGTGACCCAGGTCTGGCCCGGCAGGAACTCCACGTCGGCCTGGGGCGCGCCGGCCTGGTAGTCGGCGTCCTGCTTGAGCGCGTCGTGCAGGTGCAGCATCAGGTGGTCGTATTCCGAGCGCCGCGCCTTGGTGATGCGCAGGGCGGCGAGCAGCCGCGCCGAGAGGGCCGAGTAGCCGGGGAGCTTCGGCAGGAACTTGTCGGCCATCGAGCCGAAATCCTCGCCCACCCGCCACAGGCGCGGCTGGCCGCTCGGGTTGATGTTGCGGAACACCCGCAGGATGCGCTTCTCGCCGATCGGGTTGGACGGGAAGGCGTCGACGTGCAGCCGGGTGTCGTCGCGGCGCCAGCTCATCTTGCGCCGGTCGACGTCGAAGGGCCGGTACGACGTGCCGGCGAGGCTGATCCCGCTCGCGTATTCCGGCAGGTGGCGCGCGATCAGGTCCTTGGAGAACGCCCGGTAGCGCACCAGCAGCTGGCGCAGCGCCTCCTGCTCCTCCGGCGTGCCGGCGGCGCCCCGGAGGGTCGCGGCCTCGCCCCGGATGTTGACGTTCTTGGCCTTGCCGTCGGCGAAGGGGCGCTCGGTGAAGCGCCGCTCGAAGTCGCTGAACGGGAAGTCGAGATCGGGGAACATCAGCACCGCGCCGCCTTCCAGGGCCGCGGCGAGCGAGCCGTTCGAGGCGGGCCCCGAGGCGGGAACGGTGAGGATCGGGCTGATCATGCGGGTCGCGTGTCCTGTCGCGGGGCCGGCGTCGCGGGTCCGCGGGTTTAGCCGAGGCTCGGGGCGAGGGCCAGCGCGGCGGTTTTACCGGTGGATGACGGCGCCGGCATCCTGTCATCCCGGGATGCCGCAGTCGCGACGCCTTGCGCAACCGATGCGAAGGCGGCACGTTCTCCCCCTGTTCCGGGCGGTCTCGCCCGCACAAGGATCATTCGCCGATGGCGACGTTGAAGGAATTCGAGGAGTCGCTGCGCGAGCACGGCATGAACATGGCGCTCGCCCTGCTGGAGCGCCTGCGCGAGCGCGACCGCGCGATCCGCACCGTGAAGCCCGCCCGGCGCCTGACCGGCCAGAAGATGACGCCGGAGCTGGCCCACGCCATCCTCGACCTGCACGCCTCCACCGGCATGACGCAGCAGGAGATCGCCTTCAAGGTCGGCGTGAACCAGGGCCGGGTCAACGAGGTGATCAAGCGCGGCAAGTGGCTCGACGGCGATCCGCACGCCCCCGAGGCCGTGGCCCGCGACAAGGCCCTGGCCCGCCTGCGCGGCGAGCCGACGGCGCGCAAGGCCCCCGCGGCGAAGCGCGCCGCAGGAAAGAGCACCCCGGCCAAGGCGAAGACCGTCCCGGCGCCCCGGCGCAACCAGGGGCAATTGGCCTTCGGCGATCTCTGAGGCGCCGGGCGCAGGCATCGGCTTCGTCCGAGAGCCTGCAACCGGCTTCGGGACGATGACTTAATCCGTCAGGTC
Organism: Methylobacterium sp. J-092; assembly: GCF_022829325.1. NCBI lineage: Bacteria > Pseudomonadati > Pseudomonadota > Alphaproteobacteria > Hyphomicrobiales > Methylobacteriaceae > Methylobacterium > Methylobacterium sp. J-092. The sequence continues at coordinate 1,648 of NZ_JAKSXU010000130.1, forward strand.
CGGGCTGAGGTCCTTCGGCCGCACGAACCGCTCCAGGCGGCCGTCGCCGTCGATCGCGCCCCAGCTTTCCGCATCGAATTCGATCACCGCCAGCGCCGCCGTGGGGAAGCCCTGCGCGAGGCGGCTTCGCGCCGCGCGCGGGCCGGCGCCGACCAGCCGGTCGGCCAGCGCCTCCATGCCGGGATTGTGGCCGACCAGGATCAGCGTCTCGGCGGAATCGGGGGCGGCGCGGACTGCCTCGAGCAGCGATGCCGGCGGCGCCTCGTAGATCGTCTCGACGATCTGCGCGGGAACCGCGCCGAGCGAGGCGGCCACCGCCTCCCAGGTTTCCCGCGTGCGCTTTGCGGGCGAGACCAGGGCGAGGTCGGGCTGCAGGCCCTCGCTCGCGAGGTAGGCGCCCATCCGCGGCGCCGCCTCGCGCCCGCGGGCGTCGAGGGGCCGGTCGATGTCGGGGACGCCCGCCGGCCGGTCCGACTTGGCGTGGCGCAGGAGCAGCAGGCGGCGCATCAGGCGAACCCGACGATCGGATGCGGGGTGTAGAGCGACTCCAGCGCCGCGATCTCGTCGTCCGTGAGCACGAGGTCGAGGGCCGCGACCGCATCGGTCAGGTGGCCGGGCTTCGCGGCGCCGATGATCGGCGCAGCGACCTCGGGCTTGGCCGCGATCCAGGCCAGGGCCACCTGCGCGCGCGGCACGCCGCGGGCCTCGGCGATCTCGGCGACCTTGGCGATGATCGCCCGGTCGGCGTCGGCCGCCGCGTCGTAGAGGCCCTTGCCGACGGCGTCGCTGTCCTGGCGCGCGCTGGTGGCGTCGGCGTCGCGGGTCAGCCGCCCGCGGGCGAGCGGGCTCCACGGCAGCACGGCGATCCCCTGGTCGCGGCAGAGCGGCAGCATCTCGCGCTCCTCCTCGCGATGCAGCAGGTTGACGTGGTTCTGCATGGTCGCGAACCGGGTCCAGCCGTGGAGATCGGCGGTGTAGAGCGCCTTCGAGAACTGCCACGCATACATCGACGAGGCGCCGAGATACCGCGCCTTGCCGGCCTTCACCACGTCGTGCAGCGCCTCCAGCGTCACCTCGATCGGGGTCTCGTAGTCCCAGCGGTGGATCTGGAACAGGTCGACGTGGTCCATGCCGAGCCGCTTCAGGCTGGCGTCGATCGCCGCGAAGATCGCCTTTCGCGACAGCCCGCCGGCATTGGGCCGGTCCGTCAGCGGGTAGTAGCACTTGGTCGCGACGACGAGGCTGTCGCGGTCGCCGTAATCGCGCAGCGCCCGGCCGACGATCTCCTCGCTGGTGCCGTCGGAATAGTAGTTGGCCGTGTCGAAGAAGTTGATGCCGAGGTCGAGCGCCTGGTGGATCAGCGGGCGGCTCTCGTCCTCCGGCAGCGTCCAGGGATGGGGGCCGCGCTCGGGGATGCCGTAGGTCATGCAGCCGAGGCAGAGGGCGGACACGTCGAGGCCGGTGCGGCCGAGTTTCTTCATCTTCATGCGGCGGCTCTTGGTTCTCTCGATCTGACGGCCGCGTTTTGGCCAAGGTGGCAGGCGGCGTTCCGCTGCTCCCAATTCATCGCCTCATCCTGAGGTGCCCGCGCGAGCGGGCCTCGAAGGAGCCCTCCCGAGGTCGCGCGGTCCCTGGAACCCTCCTTCGAGGCCTCCGCTTCGCTGCGGCACCTCAGGATGAGGGGGTGGAGGGGAAGAGCGGAAGGCTCAGCCCCCCCGCCCCTCGCGCCGCATCATGAAGGCCAGCTTCTCGAACAGGCTCACGTCCAGCTCGTTCTTGAGCAGCGCGCCGTGCAGCGGCGGGATCAGCTTGCGGGCGTTGGTCTCGCGCAGGGTCTCGGGGTCGACGTCCTCCGAGACCAGGAGCTTGAGCCAGTCGAGCAGCTCGGAGGTCGAGGGCTTCTTCTTCAGGCCCGGCACCTCGCGGGTCTCGAGGAACACCCGCAGCGCCTCCTCGACCAGGCGGTGCTTGATGCCGGGATAGTGCACCTCGACGATTCGCCCCAGCGTCTGCGCGTCCGGGAACTTGATGTAGTGGAAGAAGCACCGGCGCAGGAACGCGTCCGGCAGCTCCTTCTCGTTGTTCGAGGTGATGATCACCACCGGGCGGCGGGCCGCCTTCACCGTCTCGCCGGTCTCGTAGACGAAGAACTCCATGCGATCGAGCTCGGTCAGCAGGTCGTTCGGGAACTCGATGTCGGCCTTGTCGATCTCGTCGATCAGCAGCACCGGGCGCGCGTCGGCCGTGAAGGCCTCCCACAGCTTGCCGCGGCGGATGTAATGGGAAATCTCCGAGACGCGGGGATCGCCGAGCTGCGAGTCGCGCAGCCGCGAGACGGCGTCGTACTCGTACAGGCCCTGCTGCGCCTTGGTGGTCGACTTGACGTTCCAGGTGAGCAGGTCGGCGCCGAGCCCCTTGGCGATCTCCTCGGCCAGCACCGTCTTGCCGGTGCCGGGCTCGCCCTTCACCAGCAGCGGCCGCTCCAGCACGATGGCGGCGTTGACGGCCGCCGTGAGGTCGGGCGTCGCGACGTAGGACTCGGTTCCGGTGAAGCGCATCGGGCTGTCTCGTCCTGGCGGGCCGGCACGGCCGACCCGCCCGACATAGGGCGCAAAGCCGGTCGCGGGCAACGCCCCAGGGACGCGGCCCGCTCATCCCGAGTCCCGTGGGTCGGGACCCATGAGGTCCGGCGGGCCGCCGCCCCGCCGTCGCGGGGAGCCGGACCGCGACGCGTCGAATGCGTCGCGGTCCGGTCTTCGCCCGGCCTAGCGGTCGGCCTTGGCGCCGGCGGTGGTCAGCTCGATGTAGCGCAGGGTCGTCGGGCGCACGAGCTCGCGCACCTTGGCGGCCATGCCCTCCTCCTCCTTCAGCGATTGCTGGAAGGCCGCGGCATGGCCCTGCTGGCCCGCCGCCTCGCCGATCGCCAGCAGCGAGGTGTAGGCGGCGATCTCGAAGTTCTCGAAGGCGTGGTTGGCGTAGGCGTTCTTCAGGATCTCGTCCTGGGCCGGGGCGTGCCCGAGCGCCATCATGTTGCCGACGAAGCCGAGAAAGCCCTCCTTGAGCGCCGAGGGGCTCTCGGAGAGGCCGTGCAGCGCCTCCTCCAGGCGGGTGCGCTGGCCGTGGGTCTCGTCGATGTGGCGGCGGAGCGCCGCCTCCATCTCGGGATAGTTCTGCAGCCGTTCGACCTGACGCTCCATGATCTGGAGCGCCTGCATCTCCAGGGCATGCGTGTTCTTCAGCGCCGTGACGTAGATGTCGCGCGTGTCGAGGGCCATGTTCGGATCTCCTGATCGGCGGCCGGAGCCCGGCCGCGCCTATGGGAGAGACCCGGCGCCCGCCGGCCAAGTTTCCCGGGAGTCGCGCACGCGCTCAATGTGACGCAGCGCGGCGGATCTCCCGCGTGCGTCTCGCGCGTGGACGGCGCACCCAAGCCTCCCCCGCACCCAAGCCGGGCTCGCCCGCCTCGGGCACACGGGGTGCGGATCTCGGGCGGGCCCGAGATCCGTCGGGGGGAGGGAAAAGCCGGTGCTCCTCAGGCGAGCAGGGTGTCGGACGGCTCGCTGTCGGAGGGGCGGTCGTCCTCGGAGCTTTCCGGGGCGGTCTCGATCACCGGCTCGACCGCGGCGGCGACCGGCTCCGAGCGGATCGTCACGGTGTCGCCCTCGATGGAGAAGCGGACGTTCATGGCGGCGGCGCGGGCGACGAGGCCGGCATAGTAGGGCAGGATGCCGTGGGCATCGACGACACCGTTCTCGGGCGTGCCGGCGATCAGCGCCTCGACATGGGGCGGGATGCGGGCATGCGAGCCCTTGGCGACCAGCACCAGGGTCGGCGCCTCGCCGTCGCCGGTCACCGTCACGTCGAGCAGGCCGCCGCGCGGGATCGCGCCGGTGGCGATCATCACGAGGTTGAGGAGCAGCTTGACCTTGTTCTTCGGGTAGAGCGCCACCGGCGCGCTCCAGCTGAGCTGGGTCTTCTCGTCGGAGAACATGCCGCGCGAGACCTTCTCCGCGTCGGCGAGATCGATCGAGGCGCCGGCCGAGCCCGCTGCGCCGAAGGCGATCCGGGCGAATTGCAGGCGGGCGGAGGCGTGGCGCGCGCTCTTGCGGATCAGGTCGAGGGCGAACTCGCGCATCGACTCGTCCTGGTCGTCCTCCAGCACCTCGAGCCCGTTCACGATCGCGCCCACGGGGCTGATCACGTCGTGGCAGACGCGGGAGCACAGCAGCGCGGAGAGGTCGAGGGCGTCGAGGATCACGGCATTCATGGCACGCTCCGGGCGTTTTCTTCGGACTTGGTCTTCGGACTTGGTCGTCCGGCTTGGCGACGCGGAACTCGGCCGCGGGCTTGGCGACGCGGAACTCGGCCGCGGGGCGGCCCTGCCCGAACGGATAGACGCCACATCCGCCTTTGCAAAGGGTTACGGGGGAGGCGCGACGCGGCAAGCCGATCGCCGGCCGGCCCTCGGACCGGAGCGGCAGGCGCCCGGCTCGGTCCGCCGCCCCGCGCGCCCCCTCAGGTCCGGCAGAACAGCACCCGCCCGTCCGCCCGCATCTGAAGCAGGGCGTCGAACTCGCGCACGTTGCGGGTCAGCACGGCGACCCCGTGCTTCATCGCCTGCACGAACAGCACGCAGTCGTGGAGGGCCTTCATCCGCTCGTCGCGGCCGTAGCCCTGAACCCGCGCGAGGATGCCCGCATACACGGCGGCCTGGGCGAGGATGTCGGCATCCGGCACGAACAGGCGATGCGCCGGCATGGCATCGATCGCCGCTTCGATCGCCGGACGGCGCCCTCGGTCCGGGCGTCGCCCGGATCCAGCGCGCCGACCGTATGCATCAGCTCCTGGACGGCGACGGTGCTGTGGTTCACCAGCCGGATCGCGAGCAGATCCGCGACGATCGCGGGCGCCCTGCCCTGCATCTGGTCGATGTAGACGCAGGTATCGAGGAGAAGGCCGTTCCCGGCCGATGCCTCCGTCCCGAGAAACGGAAGACGGTCGTCGGGTCGGCGTCCCAGGGTCCTGGCCGGAGCCTGCCTCCGAAACCGCTCGGCGGACCGGAAGTCGAACGCCATGCGCTAGAATCCGAGGTCCAGCCCGGGATCGACCGTGCCTCTCAACGCTCGAAACACGTCGGCGAAATCGTCTTCGATCGCCAGGTTGGCCAGGGCGAACTCCACCAGCTCGGTGTCCGACCGGATGCCGGTGCGGGCTTTCGCGCGCTCGATCAGTTCCGGCGACACGCGCCCGGAAATCCGCCCGCCTTTCTTCGCGATCAGGCCGCTCTCCTGCGCCCGCGCCAGCACGGCCTGAACCTTCGCCTTGGACGAGGCCGCCGCCACGATCGCCATAGGATCGGGCGACACGCGGTGCAATCGGGCGCCCGATCCGCTCGGTCCTCCGCGTGGAGGCTCGTCGCGAAGGCGGTCTGCGCCCGTCCCGTGCGCCCGGCTCGGCGAGCACGCCCGCAGACCCGGCAAACCTCTGGAGGCGTGCGACGCGCACGATCGGCACCGGGATGCCGGCGCGCCTATTCCAGCCGCACCACGACGCTGTCGCTCGCGCCGGTCGCGTCGAGGACCGAGATGCGGGCGAAGCCGGCGCCGTCCGGGACCCATTCGGACTGGCGGCGGGGGGAATCGGCCACCGGGCGGCCGCCGACCATCCAGGTCAGCGGCGGCACGCCGCCCAGCGCCTTCAGGGCGAGGCGCGCCTGCTGCGCCGCCTCGCCCGGGTGATCCTGAAGCCCGAGATCGATCCGGGCGCCGTCGGGCGGGTAGGCGATCTTCAGGGGCGCGGTGTCGGCGGCGGCCAGGGTCTTGGGGGCGTCGCGGCGGATGTGGCGGAGCGGCGGCGGCAGGCCGGCCGACGTGGTGACCAGCGCGTCGCGCGGCTGCGCCACCGGCTCCGGCTCGCCGCCGAAGCGCGCGAACGCGTCGAACAGGATCGGCGCGGCGACCGCGCGCCCGACGAGGCCCGGCACCGCGGCGCCGTCCGGCCGCCCGACCCAGACCGCGATCGTCACCCGCCGGTCGAACCCGGCCGCCCACGCGTCGCGATAGCCGAACGAGGTGCCGGTCTTGTAGGCGATGCGGCCGGGCAGCGCGTTCTCGGGGGGCGGTGCGCCGCGCAGGATGTCGGCGACGTACCAGGCCGCCACCGGCTCGGCGACGCGGCGCGCGGAGTCGGGCGGCGCCGGCCGGTCGGCACGGCGGATCAGGTCGGGCATCGCGCCGCCGCGGGCGAGGCCGGCATAGAGCCGGGCGAGGTCGGTCAGCGTGATCCCGAGGCCGCCCAGCGCCACGGGTAGGCCCGGCGCGGCGTCGCGCGGCAGCAGGATCGCGGCGCCGGCGGCCCTGAGGCGGGCGATGAAGCGGGCCGGGCCGACCGCCTCCATCAGCGCGACGGCGGGCACGTTGAGCGAGAGCTGCAGGGCGCGGCGGGCGGTGACGGTGCCTTGATACGTGAGGTCGAAGTTCTCGGGCGCGTAGGCGGCCGCGTACCGGGCCGGGCGGTCGTCGAGCAGCGTCTCGGGATGGGCGAGCCCGCTCTCGAAGGCCTGCGCGTAGATGAAGGGCTTGAGCGCCGAGCCCGGCGAGCGCACCGCCAGCGTCATGTCGATGGCGCCGCGGCGCGCGGCGTCGCGGTAGCCGGCGCTGCCGACCTGGGCGAGCACCGCGCCGGTGCGGTTGTCGATCGCCAGGATCGCCGCCGACAGGCCGGGCCCCGCGGCCTGCGCGCGCTCCGTCGCCAGCTGCTCGAGGCTCGCCTGGAGCCGGCCGTCGAGGGTCAGGCGCAGCACGCTCGCCGACGGGTCGGCGGCGACGGCCGCCTCCGCCGCGTGCGCCGCCGCCATCGGGAACGGGCGTCGCAGGTCCGGCACCGGCTCGGCCTTGGCGGCGGCGGCCTCGCTGCGCGTGATCGCGCCGCGGGCGGCGACGATGTCGAGCACCCGGTCCCGCGCCCGGCGGGCGTTGGCGGGAAAGCGGTCCGGCCGGCGGGTCTCGGGCGCCTGCGGCAGGGCGACGAGGAGGGCGGCTTCGGCGAACGAGAGCCGGGCCGGCTCGCGGCCGAAATAGGCGAGCGCCGCCGCCCGCACGCCCTCGACCGGGCCGCCATAGGGCGCGAGCGCGAGGTAGAGGTCGAGCACGCCGGCCTTGCCGAAGCGCCGCTCGAGCGCGACCGCGCGGACCATCTGCCGGAGCTTTGCGGCGAGCGAGCGTTCGGCGCGCGGCTCGACCAGGCGGGCGACCTGCATCGACAGGGTCGAGCCGCCGGAGACGATCCGTCCGTGCGCCAGCCATTGCCACGCGGCGCGCAGCGTCGCCGCCGGGTCGATGCCGGGATGGTCGGCGAAGCGCCGGTCCTCGTAGGCCGTGAGCATCGCGAGATAGCGCGGGTCGACGGACGCCGCCGTCACCGGCAGCCGCCAACGCCCGTCCGGCGTCGCGAACGGGCGCAGCAGGGTCCCGCGGGCGTCGACCACGATGGTGGAGCGCAGGTCCGCCTGCGCCAGGTCGAGGGGCGGCAGCGCGGCGGCGAAGCGCCAGAGGGCGAGGGGGGGGATGGCGACGAGAATCGCGATGATGATGACAAACCCGCGCCACGTCCCTTCCCCCTCGGCGGGGGAGGGTGGCCCCTGCGTGAGCAGGGGTCGGGAGAGGGGAGCGCTGTCTCCGGACAACGCGGTCCCCTCTCCCCCCCTGCTCCGCAGGGTCCCCTCCCCCGCAGAGGGGGGAGGGACGCGCGGGCGGCCGCCCATCCCTACTTCGCCGCCCCGATCTCGACCGAGCCGAACGCGGTGCGGCCGAAGCGTTCGGGGCGGTACATGTCCTCGATGGTCGCGCCGGGGTGGACGTAGGTGCCGGGCGAGACCGCGCGGACGGTGTAGGCGGCGGTGAAGAAGGCCGACTGCTCGGGCGAGCGGTCGTAGGCGGCCACGAAGCGGTCGTCGCGGAACTCGGTGTGGACCGGCTGCACGTCGGACTTCGCGAAGGCGAGGCCGGTGAGCGCGTCGGCGTCGAGGAGCTTCGGGTTGTCGATCTCGAGGCCCGCGGGCAGGCGGTCGACCAGCAGCAGGCGGCCGGCGCTGGCCTTGGCCTCCGTCACCTTCAGCACCACCACGAGGCGGTCGTTCTGGCGGATGCCGCGGGCGGGGTCGACGACGCTGCCGTCGAGGCGGTGATAGCTCCGCTCGATGGCGTAGCCGCGCGCGTCGGCCGGCTCGGGCGACACGGGATTGCCCGAGACGCCGACCACCACCTGCACGGGCGCCCGGCCGGTGTTGGCGATCGCCACCGGCCGCTCCAGCGCCGCCGCCCGGTAGCTCCGCGCCAGCGGGCCGGCCTGGGGCGCGCCGTCGACGGTGAAGGACAGCGCGTCGGCTTCCTGCGTCAGGCCCTGGGCCGCCAGCACCATCCAGGTGTTCTCCTGCGTGCTGGTGACCCGCCCGGAGGCGCGCTCCTCGACAAGCACCGCGGAGACCGGGGTCAGCGCGGCCTGCGAGAAACCGGTCTCGGCGGCGAGCGCCAGCAGGCCGGCGCCGTCGCGCAGGCGCGAGCCGTAATCGGCGCGGTAGCTCTGCCTGTCGCGCTCGGACCGGAGCGCCGTCAGCGCGGACTCCATCGCCTTGGCGGCGCGGCCGCGGTCGCCGAGGAGCGCCAGGGCCGCCGCGATCTGCGCCCGCCCGAGGGGGGTGGCGAAGTCGGCGAGCTTGGTGTCGGCGAGGTAGCGCAGGTCCCCCATCACCGGGCGGCCGTTCCGGGCCAGCACGTAGGCCGCGTAGGCGAGGTCGGTGCCGCCGTCGCGCACCTCCGTGGTGTTGGCGACCGCGTTGCGCAGGCGGTCGAGGGCTTGGCCGAACGCCACCTGCGGCACGGCGAAGCCGCGCTCGCGGGCCCGCGTCAGGAAGTCGGTGACGTAGGCCGACAGCCAGAGGTCGTTCGACCCCTGCGCCGACCACAGCCCGAAATCGCCGCTCGCATCCTGGCGCGACAGCACCCGCTCGATCGCCTCGCGGATGCGGGCGTCGACGGTGTCGTCGAGGGCCAGCCTGTCCTTGGCCGCGAGCGCGTTGACGTAGAGCAGCGGCATCGCCCGGCTCACCACCTGCTCGGAGCAGCCGTAGGGGTAGCGGTCCAGCGCCAGCAGCAGCGCCGGCACGTCGATGCCCGGCAGCGCGCCGGCCGCCACCGAGACGGTGCCGGTGCCGGGCAGGATGTCGGCGAGCAGGTCCCCGGAGATCTGCAGGCTCGCGCCGGGCGCCAGCGTGCGCACCTCGCGCCGCACCAGCGCGCCGGTGCCGGGCGAGACGGGAAGCGTGAAGCGCTGGCCGACGCCCGCGGCGAGGCCCGGGCCGGAGAGCGTCAGGTCGAGGCTCGCGGTGCCGGGCCCGGCCGCGGTGATCGGCACCACGAGCTGCCCCTTGGCGCCCGCCTCCAGCCGCATCGTCGTGCGCACCGCCTGCGCCCCGACCAGCACCGGCCCCGACAGGTCGAGGTCGAGGGTGTAGTCGCCGCCCTGCCCCTCGACGTTGTCGAGCGCCAGGAAGACGCGGGAGCGGTCGCCGGCATTGAGGAAGCGCGGCAGCGTGCCGGTGACGACCACGGGATCGCGCACGATCACGTCGGCCGAGGCCTGGCCGACGCGGCTGCCGCTCCAGGCGGTGACCATCACCCGCGCGGTGCCGTTGAAGGCCGGCACCGGGAAGGTGACGCTGGCGCTGCCGTCGGGGGCCACCGTCACCACCCCGGAATAGAGCGCGAGCGGCGCCTGGGTCGGCGGCGCGTCGGCCAGCTCCCCGCCGGCGCCGTCGCCGCCGGAGCGGATCGCGCCCAGCGTGCCCTGCATCCCGTCGATCAGGTACCCGTAGAGGTCGCGGATCTCGGGTCCGAGCGCCTTCTGGCCGAGGAAGTAGGCGACCGGGTTCGGCGCCTCGTAGCGGGTGAGGTTGAGGATGCCGACGTCGACCATCGCCACGGTGACGCGGGCCGCCTCGCCGGCCTTGAGCCCCGGGAGCCGGATCGGCAGGGTCAGGTCCTGGCGCGGGCGCGTCTTCTCCGGGGCCTCGACCGAGACCGTCAGCGCCCGCTCGGCCCGGTCGACCGAGAACCACGCCAGCCCCAGCGCCCGGCCCGGCAGGCGCTTGGCGGCCTGGTCGAGCGGCCGGTAGGCGGTGGCGACGAGATAGGCGCCCGCGCCCCACTCGGCCTTGACCGGGATCGACACCGTGGCGCCGCCCTCCGGCACGTCCACGTCGAGCACCGCCTGCAGCCGGTCGCCGACCACCGTGACGGTGGCGCGGCCCTTGAAGCGCGGGTTCAGCCGCGCCTGCAGGGTGTCGCCGGCCGTGTAGGCCGCCTTGTCGAGGGTGAGGTCGAGGAGGTCGGGCACCTCGGCCGTCTCCGAGCCGCTCCAGCCGACACTGAAGCTGACGGAGGCCGCAGCCCCCGGCCGGCCCGGCGCGCTGACCTCGAGGCGGTACTTCCCAAAGCCGAGCGCCTGGGCCACCTTGGCCGGCGCGTCGGCCTTCAGGTCGAGGGTGCCGTCGGCGACCCGGCGCACGGACTTCACCGGCTCGAACGACCAGCGGCCGTCGGCGCGGTACCATTGGTAGGTCTGCTCCAGCCGCGACAGCGTCCAGGTCGCGCCGGCCTGCGCCAGGCGCGTGCCGTCGGGCGCGGCCATCACCACGTCGAAGCCGGCGGTGCCGCCGACGGGCAGGTCGTCGCCAAAGCCCTTGCGGATCGCCAGCACCGGGCCCTCGGGCAGGATCGGCAGGGTGAGGCTGCGCGACAGCGCCCGCCCGCCGGGCTCGCCGACCGCGAGCGTGATCTTGGCCTCGACCGGGCGCGGCGCGGCCAGCGCCTGCACCGGCACCGCGACCACGGCCTCGCCCTTGGCGTCGGTGGCGGCGCGCGCCTCGATCTCCTGGGTCGAGGCCTCGATCGCCTCGTCGTCGAGGCCGACCGAGAAGCCGTCCAGGCCCTTGATGCCGCTCGCGGCCGCCGCCTGCACGGTGACGCTGCCCGAGACGTCGAGGCCCGAGCCCGGCGCGCCGTAGAGGTAGCGCGCCGCCACAGCGACCCGGGCGGCCTCGCCCCGGCGCAGGCTCGGCTGCTCGGGCTTCAGCGTCACCTCGAGCCGCTCGGGGACGTAGTCCTCGAGCAGGAACGAGGCCTCGCCGACGGCGGGCGCCTTCGGATCGGTGAAGGCCTGGATCCGCCAGGTGCCGTGCATCGCGCCCGAGAGCAGCGGCAGCGGCAGGGCGCGCCCGCCGAGGCCCTGGTCGGCCACCGAGACGCGGCGGTACTCGACGCCGTCGGGGCGCTTGACCACCAGGGTCAGCGGCAGGCTCGGCACCGCCTTGCCCTGCCCGTCGCGGAGGAGCGCGGTGATCTGCACGGTCTCGCCGGAGCGGTAGACCCCGCGCTCGGGGAAGACGTAGGCCTCGATCGAGCCGGCGTCGGCCCGGCCCTTCACGCCGCGGTCGGTGAGGTCGAAGGCGGCGAGGTCGAGGTCGAGGAAGCCGTAATCGTCGCCGACCTGCGCCACCGCCAGGCTCGGGGCGACGCCGCCCTCGCCGCGGGCGAGCCCCGGATCGAAGGCGGCGTGGCCGCTCGCGTCGGTCCGGCGCGCGGCCAGCACCTCGTTGTTGCGGGCGATCAGGCGGATCTCGGCGTTCGCGACCACCGTCGCGCTGGCGAGCGAGCGCGCGAAGACGTGGACGCCGTCGCGGCCCTTGAAGGCGGTGAGCCCGAGATCGGAGACCACGAACCACTGCGTCGCCTTGGCCTCGTAGCCGCCATCCTCGCCCTCCGCGGTCGCGGCGGTGCCCGAGGCCTGCGCCAGCATCACGTAGAGGCCGGGCTCGAGCCGGCCCACCGCCTGGAGCACCGGGAAGGCGGTGACCGATTCCTGGTTGACCTCGGCCTTGGCCGTGTCGAGCGTGCCCTTCCAGACCTGGACGCCCTTCTGCGCGGCGATGGTCCGGGCGGTGGCGCCGTTGAGCTGGCCCAGGAACTCCTCCGACCGCAGCGACGGCAGCAGGCCGCGGTCGCCGATGCGCAGCACCTCGACGTCGACCTTCGGTGCGTTGACCGAGACCAGCGGCACCCCCGCCTGCCCGGTGCGGGGCAGGACGTAGTTGCGGCCGGTGAAGCGCACCTGGGGGGCGCGGTCGCGGACGTAGACCTCGTAGTCGGCCGACTTCAGCAGGCTCTCGCCCACCGCGGAGGGCAGGCCCTGGCGCACGACGAAGGCGTAGGAGCCGCCGTGCTTCAGCCCGTCGACGCAGACCTGGGAGCCTTCGGCCGTGACCGCGGCGTTGGTCGCGCCCGACACCGCGACGAAGGGGGCGAAGTCGGCCTTGGCCGCCAGCGGCTCGGAGAAGGTGAAGCACACCCGCGGGGCGGCGGCGTCGGCGTCGACCTTGTAGTCGAGGATGCGGAAGCCGTGCTCGGCGCGCATCGTCTCGTAGGCCTCGCGCACGGGCGCCACGTCGTTCAGGGCCAGGCTCGCCCCGTAGGCTTCGAGCGCCGGGCGCCACTCCGCCCGGCCGCCCTGGATCTCGGCGAGCAGCGCCAGGGCCTCGGCCGCCTCGGGCGCGCTCCGCGCGCGCTGGTAGGCCTGGTAGGCGGCGGCCGGGGCCCGGCCGCGCAGGCGCGCGCGGCCCTCGTAATCCTTGTTCTCGTCGTCGCCGGCGACCGCGTCGGCCGCCCGCGCGTAGCCGAGCCAGGCCTGGACGTCGGACGGGTCGGCCGCCACCGCGGCGGCGAAGGGCGGCAGCGCCTCGGCGGCCTTCTCGTCGGCGAGCAGCGCCTCGGCGGTGCGGCGGGATTGCCCGGGCCCCTTGAGCGCGCCGGCGGCCTCGCCCTTCAGCGACGTTTCGAGCCGCACGGCCGCGCTCGCCAGCCCCTCGCGCACGAAGGTCCTTGCGATCGCCGGTACGGGCCGGGCCGCGGGCGCCGGCCTGGGGACGGCACGGGCGGCGGGCGCCGGCGCCTGCGCGAAGGACGGCGTCGTCGACGGCGCCGCGATCAGGAGCCCGGCCAGCAGGCCGATCCGACGCCCGAACCCCGATCCCAGCATGATCGTCCTCGCCCTGTCGCGCCGGTCGGCCCCTCGGGGCCGACCGGCGATTCGCGTGGCGCAAATGCCGGGCGGACCGTAGCACCCGCCCCGCCGGCCGCAATCAGCGCGGGGCCGCCGTCGGCCCCGTCCCGCCGAAAATCGGGTCCGCGGCGGCGGCGTCGACTATGACCGCCGCATCCTCCCGCAGCAGGAAGCCCTGGGCCTCGGCCTCCCGGGCGGCCTCGCGCACCCGGTTCACGTAGTCGGCCTGGCTCCGGTAGCGCTCGGCCAGCGACGGCGGGCCGCCCTCGGTCGCCCGTCGCGGGAAGGGCCGGTAGGCGCCGACGAGCGAGCAGGTGAAGGTGGACAGCGGCGCGTTCTGCAGGCCGTGGACGCCGAGCGGCGCCGCGATGTCGGGCAGGCGCACGCCGCCGACGGGATTGCCGTCGGCGTCGCGCCGCGGCACCTGGACGACCGCCCCCTGCAGGGTCCTGGGCGCCTGCAGCACGCTCGCGTCGCCGGTGGCCGGCACCAGCGGCATCAGCCGGGTCTCGGGCGGGGCGAGGTTTTGCGCGACCCAGCCGTCGAGGCGCTGGAGCGTGGCCCGGGCCACGGGAGCCCAGTCGAGGCGGCCCGGCGGCAGGCTGCAGGCCTCGGCCCGGACCACGGTGACGTGCGAGGCGCCGGCGACGTCGTACATCCGGACGTTGGCCGGCAGCGCGAGGTCTTCGGTGCCGGTGGCGCCGGTGCGGCCGAGCGAGGCGCGCAGCGACGCGTAATCCGTGGTCGAATTCAGGAGCATCGCCTTCGGCGCCACCTCGCCCCGCGCCTCGGCCGCGGCGACGATCGCGCCGATGGTCAGCGGCCCGTCGTGGACGCCGGGAAACTCCGGATCGGCGAAATTCGGCGCGCCGTCGGCGCTCGATCCCGGCCCGGTGCCCGATCGCAGGATCGGCAGCAGCCCCGCGCCCGAGACGAAGACGTGCATCCCGTCGAAGACGCGCCGGCCGTCGGCGCGGTTGAAGCCGTGCAGCAGGAAGGTCTTCAGGAAGCGCCCATCCTGCGACTTGCCGGTGGCGAGCGTCCGGCTCACGCTGCCGGCGAGCGGGTTCGGCGTGCCCGCGGCATCGGCCGCCGCGTGGGCGAGGAAGTCGGCCGTATCGCGCACGATGGCGAAGCCGACCCCCTCGACGAAGCGCCGCTGTCCCTCGCCGTCGGTGAAGGACGGCAGGTCGGCGCCCTGGCCGAGCTCCCAGTACACCTCGGCGACCCGGTAGCCGCGATCCTCCAGGAAGCCGGTGCCGGCATCGAGGTTGCCCGACGCCATCGGCAGCGCCCGCGGGCTGTTGTAGAGCGCGTGGGCGTAGGCCTTGCCGCGGTTGGGCACGTCGACCAGCAGCGCGCCGTTGCCGGCGGCCGCATCGACCGGCAGGAACAGGATCACCCGCGCCGCGTACTCGACCCTGCCGGCGGCGTTGCGCGTCGCCCTGTCGAGATCGGGAATGCCGGCCTCGCCGGGCGCCAGCTCGCCGACGACGCGCCCCTCCCAGCGCGCATAGGCCCCCGCCGCGAACGTGCCGTAGGGCTGCTTGGACGCGATCTCCAGGCGGACGACCCTGGCCTCGGCCGCGCCCGCGCCGAGGGCGAGGAGGAGGGCTGCGGCGTGGAGGATGCGTGGCATGGGAACCCCTCGTTTCGGCAGAGCCTGACGCCGTCGCGGCGTGCCGCCCCGGGGGACGATCCGGGGGCGGATGGAACCGCGCTCGGCGCTCGATCCCGACATGGAACGCCCGATGCGCGCGGCCGTCACTTCCGCAGCGGCACGCCCTTCGTGGTGAAACGCGGCGCGCCCGGATGGCGCCCGGGTCGCGGCTGGCCGCCCGCCTTGCCCAGGCCCGTTCCCGGCGGCTGCGAGAGCGGGACGAGCTGGTCCGGCCGCGGCCCGATGAGATCCGCGCGGCCCATCGCCCGCAGCGCCTCGCGCAGCAGGGGCCAGTTCTCGGGGTCGTGGTAGCGCAGGAACGCCTTGTGCAGCCGGCGCTGGCGCATCCCCTTGATCGCGTCGACCGGCTCGCTGCCGCCGCGCCGCACGCCCTGCAACGGATTGATCTCGGTGTGGTACATCGTCGTGGCGGTCGCCATCGGCGAGGGCAGGAACGTCTGCACCTGATCGGCGCGGTAGTCGTTCTTCTTGAGCCAGACGGCGAGGTTCATCATGTCCTGGTCGGTCGTGCCCGGATGGGCCGCGATGAAGTACGGGATCAGGTAGTATTTCTTGCCGGCCTTCTCGGCGGCGGCGTCGAACATCTCCTTGAAGCGGTCGTAGGTGCCGATCCCCGGCTTCATCATCAGGTCGAGGGGGCCGCGCTCGGTGTGCTCGGGAGCGATCTTCAGCCGGCCGCCGACGTGATGGGTCACGAGCTCCTCGACGTATTCGGGGCTGCGGACCGCGAGGTCGTAGCGCACGCCGGAGGCCACCATCACCTTCTTGACGCCCTTGACCTCGCGGACCTTGCGATAGAGCCGGATCAGGTCGTCGTGCGAGGTGTTCAGGTTCGGGCAGATGTCCGGGAAGACGCAGGACGGCAGCCGGCACGCCGCCTCGATCTTCGGGTCCTTGCAGGCCATCCGGTACATGTTCGCCGTCGGCCCGCCGACATCCGAGATCACGCCGGTGAAGCCCGGGGTCTTGTCGCGGATCCGCTCGATCTCGCGCAGGATCGAGCCTTCCGACCGGTTCTGGATGACGCGGCCCTCGTGCTCGGTGATCGAGCAGAAGGTGCAGCCGCCGAAGCAGCCGCGCATGATCGTCACGGAGAACTTGATCATGTCCCAGGCGGGGATCTTCGCGTCGCCGTAGGCGGGATGGGGGGCGCGGGCGTAGGGCAGGTCGTAGACCGCTTCCATCTCCTCGCTGGAGAGCGGGATCGGCGGCGGGTTCAGCCACAGGTCGCGGTCGCCGTGGCGCTGGACGAGGGGGCGGGCGTTGCCGGGGTTGGCCTCCCGGTGCAGCACCCGCGAGGCGCGGGCATAGGCCTCCTTGTCGTCCTTGACCTCGTCGTAGGCGGGGAGCCGGATCACGGTCTCGCCGGGGCGGCGGCTGGCGGCCTCGTCGGCCGAATCGAGATCGTCGGCGGGCAGCTCGGCGTAGTGCGCGGGCACGCGGCGGAACAGGGCGACGCCCCGGACGGAGTCGAGCTCGTGCGGCGCCGCGCCGGCCGCGAGGCGGTTCGCCACCTCGACCACGGCGCGCTCGGCATTGCCGTAGAGCAGCAGGTCGGCCTTCGCATCCGCAAGGATCGAGCGGCGCACCTTGTCGGACCAGTAATCGTAATGGGCGATGCGGCGGAGCGAGGCCTCGATGCCGCCGAGGATGATCGGCACGTCCTTGTACGCCTCGCGGCAGCGCTGCGTGTAGACGATGGTCGAGCGGTCCGGGCGCCGGCCGCCCTCCCCGCCCGCGGTGTAGGCGTCGTCGTGGCGCAGGCGACGGTCCGCCGTGTAGCGGTTCACCATCGAGTCGAGATTGCCGCCGGTGACGCCGAAGAACAGCGCCGGCCGGCCCAGGGCCTTGAACGGCTCCGCCGATTGCCAGTCGGGCTGCGCGATGATGCCGACCCGGAATCCCTGCGCCTCGAGCAGCCGGCCGATGATGGCCATGCCGAAGCTGGGATGGTCGACATAGGCGTCGCCCGTCACCAGGACGATGTCGCAGGATTCCCACCCGAGCGCGTCCATCTCGGCGCGGCTCATGGGCAGGAACGGCGCCGCCGCCTTGGAAGACGGCCGCTTGCAGGCGAGGGGAGCCGGGGATCGACTCGCGGAAGCTTGGAGGAGGTCCATGGGGCCCGTGCATAGACCGCCGGGGCCGCGACCTCAACGAACGGCGCAGCGGGTCATCACGGACCAGCCCGGCCCCTACCCCTCCTCGCCCGGCATCGCCGTCGGCCAGTCGACGATCCGGTCCGGGAGCTCGTCGTCGGAGAACTCCTCCTCGTTGCCGGCCATCCGGCCGCGGATCGAGATGCCGGCGTCGTGGACGCTGTTGCGCGAGCCCGAGATCAGCGGGTGCCAGTCGAACAGCGGCTCGCCGTCGCGGACCAGGCGGTAGGCGCAGGTGGGCGGCAGCCACGGGATCGTGCGCACCGCCTCCGGCGTGAGGCGGACGCAGTCCGGCACGCGGACCTGGCGCTTGGCGTAGTCGCGGCAGCGGCAATGGTGGCCGTCGAGCAGCGTGCAGCCGACGTCGGTGTGGTGGACCTCGCCGGTGTCGTCGTCCTCGAGCTTGAGCAGGCAGCAGCGGCCGCAGCCGTCGCACAGGCTCTCCCACTCGGCCGGCGTCATCGCATCGAGGGATTTCTCCCGCCAGAACGGCAGGGCGGCACCCGCGGGGGCGGGCTTGGGGTTCCCCATCGGGAACACCTCTCGTGTCTCAAGGGCTGAAGCGCTCTCCTGTGCCGCATGGGCGCCGGCCGCGCAACCTCGCCCCGGGGCCGCCCCAATCCCGCATCAAGGTTGACGCGACCTTTCTCGGGCACCCGCCGGACCCATCGCCGCGAGGGCCGCGTTCCATCTCGCGAAAGGCCCCGCGGCTTGGTAGAGAGGGGCACGGCCCCGTCGTCCGCGGGTCCGTCGAGGCGTCTCTAGGAGCCGGAACCCCGTCGTGCGCCTGCCGAACGTCTCTCGTCTCCTCACCCGCATCAGGCACGCGTCGCTGGCCTTCGACGCGTGGGTCAATGCGGGCCTCTACGACAGCGGCGTCTCCGGCGGCGCGGCCTACGGCCGCTTCCAGGAGCGGATGAAGGTCTTCGCCTTCCGCGGCTGGAAGCGGGTCGCCCTCGACCTGACGAGCGAAGCCACGACGCTCGGCACCGGGGCTGCGATCCTGATGCTGGCGATGGCGCAGCCCGCCTTCAACCTCACCAGCGACAACTGGCTGAAGCAGCAGGACCTCGCGGTCACCTTCCTCGACCGCTACGGCACCGAGGTCGGGCGGCGCGGGATCAAGCACGACGACTCGCTCAAGCTCGACGAATTTCCCGACATCATGATCAAGGCCCTGGTCTCGACCGAGGACCGGCGCTTCTACGAGCACTGGGGCATCGACCCGATCGGTACGATGCGGGCGCTGGTCAACAACTCGCGCGGCGGCGGCAACACCCAGGGCGGCTCGTCGATCACGCAGCAGCTCGCCAAGAACCTGTTCCTCACCAACGAGCGCTCGCTGGAGCGCAAGATCAACGAGGCCTTCCTGGCCCTGTGGCTCGAGAGCCACCTGACCAAGAACGAGATCCTGAAGCTCTACCTCGACCGCGCCTACATGGGCGGCGGCACCTTCGGCGCGGTGGCGGCGGCGGACTACTATTTCGGCAAGCCGCTGAAGGACATCAGCCTGGCCGAGGCCGCGATGCTGGCCGGCCTGTTCAAGGCGCCGAGCAAGTACGCGCCGAGCGTCAACCTTCCGGCGGCCCGCGCGCGCGCCGTCGACGTGCTGCACAACATGGTCGAGGCCGGCTTCGTCACCGAGGGGCAGATCCAGACGGCGCTGCGCAACCCGGCGACGCCGGTGACGCGCACCCGCGACATCACCGCCGACTACTACCTCGACTGGGCCTTCGGCGAGATCAAGGCCATGGCCGACGCGGGCAAGTTCAAGAGCGACCGGGTGCTGACGGTGAAGACGCCGCTCGACCTCGGCATCCAGAAGCGCGCCGACCAGGTGGTGGCCGACATCCTGCGCAAGTCCGGCGAGGCCTACGACGTCGACGAGGCGGCGATGGTGATCCTCGATCCCGACGGCGCCCTGCGCGCGATGGTCGGCGGCGCCGATTACGGCGAGAGCCAGTTCAACCGCGCCACCGACGCGCTGCGCCAGCCCGGCTCGTCGTTCAAGCCCTACGTCTACGCGGCGGCGCTGAGCTCGGGCCTGTTCCGGCCGGACACGGTGGTCGTCGACAGCCCCGTCTGCCTCGGCAACTGGTGCCCGCAGAATTACGGCCGCTCCTATTCCGGGCGCCAGCCGATGTGGCTCGCGGTGGCCAAATCGATCAACACGATCCCGATCAAGGTCTCGATCGCCATCGGCAAGGGCCTCGGGATCAAGGGCGACTTCCCGGCGGCGAAGGCGGGCCGCGCCAAGATCATCGACACGGCCCACCGCATGGGCATCACCACGCCGCTGGTCGATTCCGTCTCGCTGCCGATCGGCTCGGCCGAGGTCACGGTGATCGACCAGGCCGCGGCCTACGCGGTGTTCGCCAACGGCGGGCGCAAGGCGAAGCCCTACGCGGCCTCCGAGGTGAAGAACTCCAGCGGCGAGGTGATCTACCGGCACGACGACGAGAAGCCCGAGCAGGTGCTCTCGACCCAGGTCGTGGCCGACATGAACTACATGCTGAACAAGGTGGTCGAGGAGGGCACCGGCCGCCGCGCGCAGCTCGAGGGCATGAAGGTCGCGGGCAAGTCCGGCACCACGAACGCCTACCGCGACGCTTGGTTCGTCGGCTACACCGGCAACTACGTCGCCGCGGTCTGGTTCGGCAACGACGACCACACCTCGACCAACAAGATGACCGGCGGCTCGCTCCCCGCCTCCGCCTGGCACGACGTGCTCGAGGTCGCCCACCAGGGCATCGAGCTCAAGCCCCTGCCGGGGCTCAAGGCCCCGAACGCCGCCGCCGCCCAGGCCGCCGCCGCCGCCCCGACCGATCCGGCCGCGACCAGCTACGGCAAGCTCTCGCGCCGGAGCTTCGAGGTGATCGGCGGCCTCAACGGCCTGTTCCGCACCGTCGAGCGGGCCCGGCCCGATGCGGGCGAGGCCAAGCCC
The DNA here is from genome assembly GCF_022829325.1 of Methylobacterium sp. J-092. Lineage (NCBI taxonomy): Bacteria > Pseudomonadati > Pseudomonadota > Alphaproteobacteria > Hyphomicrobiales > Methylobacteriaceae > Methylobacterium > Methylobacterium sp. J-092. The sequence continues at coordinate 21,545 of NZ_JAKSXU010000130.1, forward strand.
GCCGCCGGCGAGCCGCGCCCGGGCGCGAGCCTGGCGCCGGCCGCCACGACCCGCGACGTCGCCGAAGGCACCCGCTCCGTCGGCGGCCGCTTCGAGACCCGGTGACGGCCATGGCGTCGGGCATCGATCCGGCCGCGACGGCGGTCGCGCCGCAGGCCGCGGACGCGCGGCGCGAGCCGAGCCCGCGGCAAGGCACCGACAGGGGCACGGACAGGGGCACCGGCACGGCCGCCGGCCGCCTGCGGAAGCTCGCCTCCGGCGCCTCGCCGGCCGCGCTCGCCCTGTACGCGCTCGCGCTCGGCGCCGGCCTCGGGCTCGCCAGCGCCGACTGGGCGACGCGGGGCGGCTACCCGTTCGGCGGCGTCACGGTGGGGGCCTGGACCGCGTGGCCGCGGGCCGGCTCGACCGCGGCCGACCCCTATACCCGCGCCGTCAACGCCCGCCGGGGCGAGGTGCCGCTCGCGGTCGGCGAGGGGCTGCTGCTCACCGCCGCGGTCGACGATGCCGGGCGGGCGCTCGACGCGACCTGCACCTACCGCATCGCCGGCGTCACCCCGCCGGCCCGCGCCTGGACGCTGACGGTGGCCGGCCGCGGCGCGCCCGAGCCCGGCCGCCAGCCGGTGCGCGAGGGCTTCACCGCCACCGAGATCCTGCGCGAGGCCGACGGGCGCTTCGCGATCCTCCTCGGCCCCGAGGTCGAGCCCGGCAACTGGCTGCCGAGCCCGCGCGCCAGCGGGCCGATCCGGCTGGCGCTGCGCCTCTACGACACCCCCGTGGCCGCCAGCGCCGGGACGCTCGACCGCGACGCCGTCCCGGCCATCACCCGGACGGGATGCGCCTCGTGAACCTGCGCGTCATCTACGCCACCGCCTGCGGGCTGGCGCTCGCCGGCATCGTCCACGTGGCGACGGTGCTCGCGATTCCCGCCCTGTCGGAGACCGACGCCCTCACCCGCGCCCGCTCCAGCGAGAGCCTGGAGCACCCGCAGCGGGTCTACACGCTGGCGACCCACGGCGAGGCGGCGCCGGCCGAGGCGTGGCTGCCGATCCCCGACCCGTCGGTCGCAGTCGGCGTCTGCGCCTACGACCTGGACGACGGCCCGATGCGGGTCTCGGCCCGCACCGGCGCGATGATGCTGTCGCTGGCGGTGCACGGGCGGAAGGGCGCCTTCTACGCGGTGACCGACCAGGCGGCGGTGCGCGGCGCCCTCGACCTCGTGGTGCTGACCCGGGCGCAGTACGACGCGGCGCTCGCCAGCGACGACGAGAACGAGCCGAGCCGCGACGTGCGGATCGTCGCCCCGAGCGACCAGGGATTCGTCGTGGTCCGCGTCATCGCCGCCCTGCCGAGCCAGCGGCAGGCCGCCAACGACGCGGTGCAGGCGGTCTCCTGCACCACCGACAGCCCGGACGAGCCGGATCCCGACCCGGCGCCGGCCAGCGCAGCGCCGGCAAGCCCGCCGCCCGCAAGTCCCTCGCCGACAAGCCCGCCGCCGGCCGGCCGGGCCAAGCCGAACGGCTGACGTGGAGCCGAACGGCCGACGTCACGCCGTCGGCGCCGGCCGCTTCCGCGCGAAGTAGGCCCGGCGCTCGGCCTCCGACCGGTTCACGGCGGCGCGGACCTGCAGCAGGTCCTTGCGCGTGACGAGCCCAACCAGCGCGCCGGTCTCCGCATCGGTCACCGGCAGGCGGCCCTGGCCGGTCGTCAGCATCAGGTCGACGGCGTGCGCCGCGACGTCGCCCGGATGGACGACGGCCAGCGACCCATCCGAGACCCGCTCGCTCAGCCGCTCGCCCGCGCGGTTCCCCTCCGCCCGCCACAGCAGCGCGTCGCCGCGGGTGACGAGGCCGACGGGGCGGTGCGCGCCGTCCACCACCGGGTAGGCGTCGTGGCGCCCCGCCTCCACCGCCGCGACCGCCTCGGCGAGCGTCAGGCCGGCGTCGAGCGTCTCGACCGCGGGCACCATCACCGCGGCGACGCGGGTGAGCTCGTAGGGGTCGATGCCGTATTCGCGGGTGATGTGCTGGCCGCGCCGCGCGATCTTCTCCGTCAGGATCGAGCGCTTGAGCAGCAGCACCGTCACCCCGTAGGCGGCCGCCGACGCCGCCAGCAGCGCCGGCAGCGCGTGGACGTCGCCGGTCAGCTCGACGGCGAACAGCGTGCCGGTGAGCGGCGCCCGCATCGTGCCGCCGAGCATCGCCGCCATGCCGAGCAGGGCCCAGAACCCGGGCTCGCCCGGCAGCACCGACCCGACGAGCCAGCCCATCGCCCCGCCGAGGATCAGCAGCGGCGCGAGCACGCCGCCCGAGGTGCCGGACGAGAGCGCGACGAGCCAGATCGCCGCCTTGACCAGCAGGATCAGCAGGACGGCCCGGACCAGCATGTGCCCGCCGAGCAGGTCGGCGATGACGTCGTAGCCGACGCCGAGGGCGCGCGGCTCGACCAGCCCGCCGAGGCCGACGGCGAGGCCGCCGAGCGCCGGCCACCACATCCAGTGGATCGGCAGGCGCTCGAACGCGTCCTCGATCCCGTAGAGCAGCGTCGTCAGCACGCCCGAGAGCAGCCCCGCGACGACGCCGACGGCGACGCAGGCGGCGAGCCCCCACCACGGCAGCACCGGGTCGGCGGCGAAGGGGAAGAGCGGGCCGGACCCGAACAGCGCCGGCCGCAGCATCGTGGCGGTGACGGCGGCGGCCACCACCGGGATGAAGCTGCGCGGGCGCCACTCGAACAGCAGCAGCTCCACCGCGAGCAGCACCGCGGCGACCGGCGTGCCGAAGATCGCGGTCATGCCGGCGGCGGCGCCGGCGACGAGGAGCGTCTTCCGCTCGGCGGCGCTCAAGTGGAAGAACTGCGCGAACAGCGAGCCGATGGCGCCGCCGGTCATGATGATCGGCCCCTCGGCGCCGAACGGGCCGCCGGTGCCGATCGAGATCGCGGACGAGACCGGCTTCAGCACGGCGACCTTCGGCGACATGCGGCTGCCGCCGATCAGGATCGCCTCGATCGCCTCGGGAATGCCGTGGCCGCGGATCTTCTCGGAGCCGAACCGCGCCATCAGGCCGATGACCAGGCCGCCGAGCGGCGGCACGCAGACCATCCAGAGCGACGGCATCGCCCGCGCCAGCGAGGTCGCCGTCGCGTCGACCCGGCCGAACCAGACGAGGTTCGTCACGAAGGCGATCAGCGCGAGCAGGGCCCAGGCCGCGACCGTGCTGCCGAGGCCGATGATCACGGCCATGGCGCAGAGGCGGACGAGGCGTCGGTCGGTCCGGAAATCGCCGAGAGCCCGACGCCCGGCGGGCGCGGCTGGCTGGGTGGCCTGCATGCGGTCGAACCTCCTGTAGGATGCGGTGACGCCCGATATATATATCGTAATACGATATATTAAACCCCTGACCGGAGATGCCCGATGGATTCGGATGCGGGGCCCGTCCTCTCGCGGGAGGCCTATGCCGCGATCGCGCGCTTCCGGCTGGAGCTGCGGCGCTTCCTCGCCTTCAGCGAGGCGGCGGCCGGCAAGGTCGGCCTGCCGGCGCAGCAGCATCAGGCGCTGCTGGCGATCGCCGGGCATGACGGGCCGCCCACCGTCGGGTTCGTGGCCGAGCAGCTGCTGATCGCGCCGCAGACCGCGGCGGAGCTGGTCGCGCGCATGGTCGACAAGGGCTTCCTGACCAAGGCCGCTGAGGCCCGGGACCGGCGCCGCATGGCGCTGACGCTGACGCCGAAGGCGATGGCGGTGCTGCAGCAGCTGACGACGGCCCATCTCGCCGAGCTTCAGACGCTGGAGCCGGCGCTGGCCACCGCCCTGGCCACGGCCCTCGACCGCGTGCACGGCCGGCCCGACGCCGGGTGCCCTTGAGGAGCGCCGGGCTTGCGGAACCGGGGCGCTCCGGTCCGAATGCCGGGCGGAGCGGCCGCGGGCCGGCGGCGCGGGAGGACGACCTCGATGATCGAGCTGATCCCGCGGGCGCACCTGTTCGGCAACCCGCTGCGGACCGCCTACCGGATCAGCCGCGACGGGACGCGGCTGGCCTGGCTCGCGCCGGTCGAGGGCGTGCTGAACCTCCGGGTCGGGCCGGCCGGCGACCCGGCTTCCGGCGCGCCGGTGACCGCCGACCGCCACCGCGGCATCCGCGACTACGAATGGGCCTATGACGGGCGCCACCTGCTCTACCTGCAGGACACGGACGGCCACGAGAACCACCGACCCGCTGGCCTACGCGGTCGACCGCGCGCGCTCGCCGGTCCACGTCGCCGACTGGATCCGGGTGCCGCTGCTGATCGCGCAGGGCGCGAACGATCCGCGGGTGCGGCAGGCGGAATCCGACCAGATGGTCGCGGCGCTCGTCGCCAAGCGCATCCCGGTCACCTACCTGCTGTTCCCCGACGAGGGCCACGGCTTCGCCCGGCCGGAGAACAGCCTCGCCTTCCACGCCCGGGCCGAAGCCTTCCTCGGCCGCCACCTCGGCGGCCGCGTCGAGCCGATCCACCGGCACGAGGCCGAGGGAAGCGCGATGCGGATCCTGCGCGACGATCCGCCGGCCTGAGAACGGTCGCCTGCGCCGCGACGCGATCCCCTCACGAAAGCGTGTGGCGATCCGCGGCCGAATTGTATGGATTTTGTATTCAAACCGGCAACCTTCCGACCGGTACGTTCGTACCGATGGCATGGTCAACGACAACGTGCATTCCCTGCAAGCGATCGCCGACGCCCTCGGGCTGCCCGTGGAAGCCTTCGTGGCCGGAGCGCACGGGGACCGAGCGCAAGGGGCCGGAGAGCGAGAGGCCGGAGCACAGTCGGCCGGCGAGCTCGGCGAGCTGGCGTCCCTGCTGCAGCTCTGGCTCTCGATCCGCGATCCCCAGGCCCGGCGCCGCGTCCTCAACGCGATGCGCGGCGAAGCGGAACGCCCGGGCAGCGGCGGCTGAGCCGGCGCGGGCGGCCGCCGCGCGGACCTTCAGGCGGGCGGGAGGGCGTCGAGCGCGCGGGACAGGTCGGCCAGGAGGTCGTCCTCCGCCTCGAGCCCGATCGACAGCCGCAGCAGCCCGCCGGTGATGCCGGCGATCGCGCGCGCGTCGGGATCCATCGCCGCATGAGTCATGGTCTCGGCGTGCGAGATCAGGCTCTCGACCCCGCCGAGGGACTCGGCCAGCGTGAACACCCGCAGCACCGCCACGAACCGCCGCACCGCCTCGCGCCCGCCCGCGAGCTCGAAGCTCAGCATGGCGCCGAAGCCGCTCTGCTGCGCCTTGGCGAGGGCGTGGCCCGGATGGGTCTCAAGGCCGGGATAGTACACCGCGGCGACGGCCGGGTGGCCGGCCAGGAACGCCGCGAGACGCCCGGCAGTCTTCTGCTGCTGCTCGATCCGCACGAACAGGGTGCGCACGCCCCGCAGCGTGAGGTAGGCGTCGAACGGCGAGCCGGTGACGCCGATGGTGTTGGCCCAGGCGGCGAGCTCCTCGCCGACCTTGGCGTCGGCCGCGACCACCGCGCCCCCGACCACGTCGGAATGCCCGTTGAGGAACTTGGTGGTCGCGTGCACGACGAGGTCGGCCCCGAGCGCCAGGGGCCGCTGCAGGGCCGGCGACAGGAAGGTGTTGTCGACCACCGAGAGCGCGCCGGCCTCGCGGGCGAGCCCGGTGACGCGGCGGACGTCGACGACGCGCATCAGCGGGTTGCTCGGCGTCTCGATCAGCACGACCTTGGGCCTTCTCGCGAAGGCCGCGGCCAAAGCCGCCGGGTCGTTCTGGTCGACGAAGGCAACCGTGTAGTGCCCGCGCGCGCTGCGCAGGCTGAGCAGGCGGTGCGTGCCGCCGTAGCAATCGTGCGGGGCGATCAGGAGGTCGCCCGGCCGCAGGCTCGACAGCGCCAGGTCGAGGGCCGCCATGCCGCTCGACACCACGACCGCGCGGGCGCCGCCCTCGAGCTTGGCGATGGTGTCGGCGAGCTGGTCGCGCGTCGGGTTGCCCAGCCGCGAGTAGTCGTACGGCCCCGGCTTCTCGAAGGCCGGGAACTTGTAGGTCGTCGAGAGATGGATCGGGGCGATGACGGCGCCGTACGCGGTGTCCTCGGCCACGCCGTTGGTGGCCGCGATCGTGCGCGCTGCTTTCGGTTCGGTCATCGCTTCCCCTCCTCCCGGGAATCGGTCCGCGGTGCGATCCGACGGCCCCGCCGAGGCGTTCTTTATAGAGGACGAAACGATCTTACAACGGAACGTGGCGTCGCGCGCCGCCTTTCAGTCCTTCACGACCAGCGGGCGCACCGGCGGCAACGCCGCGGCCCCATCCTCGCCGGGCACGAGGCCGCAGCGGAAGGCGGCCTCGCGCGGGAGCAGCGGGTCGAGCAGCGCGCGGCGGGCGGCGAGCACGCCGATGCTGCGCTCCGCCCCCACGGCCTCCGGGCCGGGCAGCGCGACGACGAGGTGCTCGACCGCGTAGCGGTAGCGCGCGGTGCGCTCGGCCAGTTCGAGCCGGACCCAGGCGATCAGGCATCGGTTCTCGGCCACCCGCATGGCGGCGTTGCGCACGTCGACATCGTCGAGCGCCCTGGCGAAGGGAAGGCTGCGCAGCCGCAGGGCGTCGGCGTCGATCACCCGCGCGGCGATCGCGACGAAGGGCGGGATCAGCCGGGCGTCGGCGGTCGCGTCCTCGGACAGCCGGCGGTAGCGCGAGACCGGCGAGCGGGCGGGCTCGGCGACGAGGGCGTCGTGATAGGCGGCGACGTCCCCCGGGCGCCACGACGGCGGCAGCACGCGGGCGCGGGTAAGGTTGGCGAGCACGTCGACGAACGCGGCCTCGGGGGCCGCCGGCATCAGGAAGCGCCAGGCGCGCGCGCGCAGCGTCTGCTCCTCGTCGGTCAGCGGGAAGGCGGAGGCCGGCTCCTCGCGCTCGCGGGCGGCCAGCGTCCCGGTGGTCTCGACCAGGCTGTTCCAGGCGCCGGCCTTCGGGCGGCCGAAATCGCCCTCCTGGGCGCAGGCGGCCAGCAGCGCGGTGAGGAGCGCGGCGGTGAGCGCGCAGGTCGCGACTGGGCTCGCGCGGCGCCGGGCGCCGGCGATCGGAATCGGCACGCGCCGGGCCTGACTCGGCCGGGGCTGACTCGGCCGGCCCTGACTTGGCATGGTCCGCCTCGTTCGGGTGTCGATGGGGTGGGATGCGGGGATCGTCGGGCCGGCGGGTCGCCCGCCGGGGGCCGGATCAGGAGGCGAGGCGCTCGTAGCGCACGCCGAGGAACAGCAGGATCTCGCCGCGGCGCTCGCCGGCCTCGGGACGCCGGGGGGGCCGGGGCGCGGCGGGGAACGGCACCACGCGGCCGGCCGGCACGCGCGGCGCGACGTCGTCGACGGCCGGCGGGTCGGAACGGAGGGCGGCGGGTCGGGAGACGGTCATGGGGGGCACCTGTCGGCTGATCCGGGCATCGCGCCCGGGCCCCGGGGCGGGGCGTCGGCAAGGGCGACGGCGTGTCGATGGCCGGCAGATCAGCACGCCATGGTTAACGCATCGTTTCCCGGAGGCGCGCGCGCCCGAACGGCGTGCGGGGCCGCATCGCGCGGCGCGTGCCGGCCCCGGCACGCCGTTGGCCTGCCCCTTGCAGGATCGGATCCGCCCATGGCGGGCGTTTCCTCCCAACGACTGGGCCCTGCTCGCGACCCGGGCGGGGCCCTTCTTCTGCGCCGGGCCGATCCGTGCCGGCGGACGCCGTCGCCCGGGGGATCGCGGCCGATGCTGCGTTGCGGTAGCGGAGCGGCCGAAGCGGAACCGTCGCACGGTCAGGGCGCTTGCCTAGCGACCGTCGGGCCCGATATGCCGTGCCATTCGCGGATGCGCCCCTCGCGGACCCGCCGCCCGGGATTCCATGACCGACAAGCAAGGACCACGCTGGATGCGACTGGACACGTTTCGACACGCCCGTGGCGCAAAGCTGCCCCGGATGCTCCGCCCCGTGGCGCTGGCGGCCCTCCCGCTCGCCCTGCTGGCGCTCGCCGGCAGCCCGGCGCAGGCCCAGCGCGAGGACCAGGGGCTGCAGCTCGGCTGCGCCAACGACTATTTCCGCCTCTGCGCGGGCGTCGACCCGAACAGCCCGGCGGCCGAGGCCTGCATGACGCGCAACCGCAAGCGCCTGTCGCCCGAGTGCCGCAACGCCATCGGCGACTACGACAAGCGCACCGGCGGCAAGTCGATGCCGGAGGATTGAGCGGTCCGGGCGCGTCCGCGACGCGCCCGAAGCGACGATGGGGACGACGAGCGGCCGGCTCGGTCCGGGGGGATGCGGCGATTCCCCAGGGAGCCGGCCGCGTCATGAGTGGAGCCCGACGACATGGCTTTGACCGTTGCGGTCCAGATGGACCCGATCCAGGCGATCCGCATCGCCGGCGACACCACCTTCGCCCTGCTGCTCGAGGCGCAGGCGCGCGGCCACCGGCTGATCTACTACACCCCCGACCGGCTCTCGATGCAGGGCCGCCGCGTCACCGCGCGGGTGCAGGCGCTGACCGTGCAGGACGTGGAGGGCGCGCACGCGACGCTCGGCGAGATCGAGCGGATCGACCTGTCGGAGGCCGACGTGGTGCTGATGCGCCAGGACCCGCCCTTCGACATGGCCTACATCACCGCGACCCACATGCTGGAGAAGATCCACCCGCAGACGCTGGTGGTGAACAACCCGGCCGAAGTCCGCAACGCGCCGGAAAAGCTCTTCGTCCTCGACTTCCCCGACCTGATGCCGCCGACGCTGATCTCCCGCGACAAGGCGGAGATCGAGGACTTTCGCCGCGAGCACGGCACCGTGGCGATGAAGCCGCTGCACGGCCACGGCGGCGCGGCGGTGTTCCGCGTCTCCGAGACCGACCCGAACTTCGGCTCGATGTTCGACCTGTTCTCGGTCACCTTCCGCGAGGCGTGGGTGGTGCAGCGCTTCCTCGAGAAGATCACCGAGGGCGACAAGCGCATCATCCTGGTCGACGGCGAGCCGATGGGCGCGATCAACCGCGTGCCGGCCCTGAACGACATCCGCTCCAACATGGTCCGCGGCGGCGCCGCCCGGCCCTCCGACCTGACCGAGCGGGAGCGCGAGATCTGCGCCACGATCGGCCCGGAGCTGCGCCGCCGCGGCCTGATCCTCGTCGGCATCGACGTGATCGACGGGCACCTCACCGAGATCAACGTCACCTCCCCGACCGGCATCCGCGCGATCAAGCGCCTGGGCGGCCCGGACCTCGCCGTGAGCGTGTGGGACGCGATCGAGGCGCGCGTGGGCGCGCAGGTCTGAAGCCTTTTCGAGCGAGGTGGATGCCGGCTCGCGTGAAGACAGTGCGACATCACAACAAGGGAGAGCATTGTCCGTGACCTGGTGATCACGGACAATGTTCTAGGGCGCGTCCCTCGCCTTTGCGGTCAGGCGGTGCGCTTGATCGCGCGCCGCTCGGCCGAGGGCGCCTGCGTCCCGTCGAGGACGGCGCGATTCCGATCAGGGCGAGGGTCGCGTTGGGTGTGCGTCGCCAGCCCGGCTGCGAGCGCCGCGTTCATTCGCGTCTGCCAGCCCGGCCCGCCCGCCTTGTAGGCGTCCAGCACCTCCGCCGGCACGCGCAGGGAGACCGGGACGCTGCGCCGCTCGACCTTCGGCCGGCCGGCCCTCTTGGTGAAGGCCTCGGCCATCGCGGGCGGCATCCCTTCGACGCCGGGCCTGGCGCGCGCCAGCTCCGCATCGGTCAGGGGCGGCGTGTCGGACACGGCATCCCAATCCGCCTGGGTATAGGCGTCGTTCGGGACGTAGCTCGGGGCAGGATCACGCTTGCTCATAGGACGCTCGCTCCTTCCGGCCGGCACGCCGCACGCTGATCACGTCGATCACCTCGGAGCCGAGCGGCGAAACGATCGCCACGACGACCGTTTCCCCGTGCCACGTCCCGATCAGCTTGAAGCGGGCGCGTCCGGTGCGGCTCGGCTTGGCGGCGATGTTCAGGAAGCGGTCGAAACTGAAGGCCTCCTCGAACGCGGCGAGATCGAAGCCGTGCTTGACGATGTTCGCCTGTCGCTTCGGCTCGTCGAAGGCGAACCTCATGGTTCCGGTCTACACCGAAACCCGACGTCCGCAAGCCTATTTCGGTATATACAGCCCAACGGTGGCGGCACGTGATCCCATCCGTCCTGGCCGATCTCACGTCTCCGATTTCGGCGTCGCGTTCAATTCGGCCCAATCGAACTCCTCCTCCAGCACGAAGTAGGCGTCGTCGCCGATCGCGCCCTCGCGGCGCAGGCGCATGACCGTGTCGCGGGCGGCGCCGATGGCGCGGCGGCGCAGGCCGTCGGTGGGCAGCGATTCCGGGGCGCGGCCCTCGTCGTGGTCCTCGGCCGCCGCGAGCGCGCCGCGAAGCTCCTCGCGCAGGGCCTCGGTGCCGGCGTCGTCCTCGGCCCCCTCGAGGCTGTCGAGCGCCGCGCGGTAGGCTTCGGCCCGGGCGCGGCCCACCTCGCGGCCGACCGGGTCGTCGTCCTCGAGGCCGAGCCGGGCGAGCAGCGGGTTCAGGGTCAGGCCCTGGACCACGAGGGTGCCGAGCACCGTGCCGAAGGCGGCGAACACGATGAGGTCGCGCTGGGGGAAGCCTTGCGGCAGGGCGAGCGCCGTGGCGATGGTGAGGATGCCGCGCATCCCCGCCCACGACACCGCGATCGCGCCGCGGGAGGCGTGGCGGCCGGGCTCGGCGAAGGCGAGGCCGGGCAGGGCGGAGGCCGGCAGCACCCAGGCGATCCGCACCAGCACCACCGTGGCGAAGACCGCGCCGGCGAGCGCGAGCGCGCCGAGCTGGTCGGCGCCGGCGAGGCGCTGCAGGATCGGGCCGATCTGGATGCCGATCAGCACGAAGGCCAGCACGTTGAGCACGAACACGGCGGTGTTCCAGACCGCGTAGGAGATGATGCGGGTGCGCGGCGCGGTGATGCCGGGGGTGCCGCGCGCCACGGTGATCGCGAAGGCGACCAGCGTCAGCACCCCCGACATCTCCAGGCGCTCGGCCGCGATCCAGATGCCGAAGGCGGCCACGAACTGCAGCACGATGGTGCTGGCCGCATCCTGCACCCGCCGCATCCCGGCGACGAAGGCGAACCCCGCGAGCGGCCCGACGACCAGGCTCGCGACCACGCCGACGAGGAAGGTCGGGCCGACCTCGGAGGCGTGGAAGGCGCCGCTCGCGGCGGCCGCGACGCCGAGCCGGTAGATCAGCAGCGAACCGGCATCGTTGAGCAGGCTCTCGCCGCGCAGGATGGTGGTGAGGCGGTGCGGCAGCGAGACGTGGCGCAGCACCGAGAGCGCGGCCACCGCGTCGGGCGGCGCGACGATCGCGCCGAGCACGATGCAGGCGGCGAGCGGCATGCCCGGCACCAGCAGCTTGGCGACGACGGCGACGGCGATCGTCGTCACCGCCACCGCGCCGAAGGCGAGGCCGGCGATCGGGCGCCAGTTCACCCGCAGGTCGCGCAGCGAGGTGGCGTAGCCGGCATCCATCAGCACGGGGGCGAGGAACAGCGCCAGCGCCAGCTCGGGATCGAGCTCGAGGTTCGGCACGCCCGGCACGAAGGCCAGCCCGACGCCGCCGAGCGCCAGGAAGGCCGGATACGGCGCCCCGATCCGCCGCGCGAAAGCGGCCAGAAGCACCGCGCCGAACAGGACGCCGACGACCCAATCGAAGATGATCATGGATCGGAGATAGGGCGCTGCGGGCGGCGCGGCGCACGCCCCGGCGGAGCAAGCTCGGGATTTGCCGAACCCAGGACTTGCCCAGCTCAGGACTTGCCCAGTTCAGGACTTATCGAGCTCAGGATTTGCCGAGCCGGTCGCGGATCCAGGCCTGTGCCGCGTCGAGGTCGACGAAGACGGGGGCCCGCGGGTCGTCGAGCGGCCCGAAGCCGGCCTCCAGGAACCAGCGGCCCGCCCCGTCCTCGTGCTGGTCGGACAGGCGCACCAGCACGGCGACGAGGAAGCCGTCGGAGAAGACGAGCCGGCTCTCGTGGTCGTCGCTTCCCGTGGCGACCTGCACGGGCTGCAGGAACAGGCTCATGCGGCGGCCCGCTCGCCGAGATGGAGGTAGTTGGGCTTGAATTCGGCCAGCGCCCTCAGCCGGGGCAGGTCGAGGATCCGCACCCGCTTGCCGCGGAACTCGATGAGCCCAGACCGGCGTAGCTCCTGCAGCGTGCGGTTGAGGTGCACGTTCGACAGGCCGGTGGTGTCGGCGAGATCCAGCTGCGTGAGCGGCAGGTCGTAGCTGTCGTCCTCGGCCAGCCCCACCACCTGCAGCCGGATGCGAAGCTCGCAGAACAGGTGCGCGAGCCGCTCCAGGGCCGAGCGGCAGCCGACGTTCACCAGCCATTCGCGCAGCGTCGCCTCGTCCACCAGCGTGGTCATCCGGAGCGCGCGGGCGATCCGGGGATGGCTCTCCATCACCTCGACCACCGTCCTCGGCGGGATCAGCACCACGCGGCAGGCCGACAGCGTGGTGATCGAGTGGTCCATCGCGTCCAGCAACGCCACGTCGAGGTCGCAGAGGTCGCCCGGGACCAGGTAGGCGGTGATCTGGCGGGTGCCGGTGGCGCGCACCTTGTGGCGGCAGGCGATGCCCTCCAGGATCAGGAACACGCCCTGCGGCGCGTCGCCCTCGCGGGCGAGGTCGGTCTGCGACGGGACGATCCGCGACGGGGCGCTGATCCGCTCCAGCAGCGCCTCGTCGGCCTCCGACAGGGCCGCGAAGCCCTCGAGCTTGCGCACGAGCGGGTTGCGGCCCCTGGCCGCCCGAAGCCGCCGGACCGGTGCGGTCGGCGCATCGCCGGCGGGTGCGCGGCCGACGGGCTCGACGTGGGTCGGGGGCGCATGGACCGCCCCCTCATGCGCCGGCGCCGATCCGGCGGCGGCCAAAGCCGGCTCGTCGAGGGCGGGCTGGTCGATGGCCGGCTCGTCGAGGGTCAGCGCGTCGAGCAGGGCCACCACGTCCCAGGGCAGCGCCGGCTTGCGCAGCCAGGGCTCGTCCCGGACGTCGCGGGCGGCGGGGTCGTCGCGCTCGAGGCCGGAATGGACGAGGAAGGGCAGCCGGCACTGGCGCAGCCGCGCGATCAGGGCGTCGGAGGGTCCTTCCTTGAGCACCAGGTCGACGACCGCCACGCTCGGCGCCTCCCGCTCCAGTGACAGCAGCGCCTCGGCCGCCGTCGCGAACGGCCCGATCACCCGGTAGCCCGCCCCCTCCGGGGCGTCGCTCAGATCCATGGCGACGATCGCGTCGGCTTCGGCGACCAGCACCGCCGGTTGCTGGGCCACGTCTTTCATTCGGATCTCCGGACGCGAAGGCGGCCGCCCCTTCGAGCAGCGCAGAGAGCAAGGTTTCGAATTCTAGACATACGCGAATGCCGCCCGGAAGAGGCACGGGAGCTTCAGTATGATAGCCAACACTTGGGTCTGTCTGCAATCATACAAACATCAAGGCACGAAACTTTTCGATTGACCTCGCCGCGGGCGAGCGCTCATCTGGCCCATCGCCTGCCGGAGAGACGAGGCGCGGGCGCCTGGGAGACAGCGCGTGCTCTTGCCCGATCGGGACCGAGCGATGCCGGCACCGCAGCGATCCAGCGTCCGCAACCGCTTGCTCAGGGCGCTCTCGCCCGCCGACTTCGCGTTGCTCCAGCCGGCCCTGCAGCCGGTCGCGACCGAGCTGCGACAGACCCTGATCGCGCCCGACGAGCCGATCCGGACGCTGTACTTCCCCGAGGACAGCCTCGCCTCGATCGTCAGCGGGGCCGCCGGCAGGGTCGAGATCGGCGTGATCGGGCGGGAGGGCCTGGTCGGGGCCGCGCCGGTGCTGCTCGCCGTCGACCGGTCGCCGTTCCACCACTTCGTCCAGAGCCCGGGCGGGATGCTGTCCATCGCCACCGCGGACCTGCTGGCCGCGGTCGACGAGAGCCCGACCCTGCGCGGGCTGCTGCTGCGCTTCGTCCAGATCCTGATGCTGCAGACGGCGCAGACCGCCTTCGTCAACGCGGCCTACAACATCGACGTGCGCCTCGCCCGCTGGCTGCTGATGTGCCACGACCGGCTGGAGGGCGACGACCTCGTGCTCACCCACGAGTTCCTGTCCCTGATGCTGGGCGCGCAGCGCAGCAGCACGACCCTGGCGGTCCAGGCCCTGGAGGGGCACGGCCTGATCCGCGCGCGGCGCGGCCGCATCACGATCCTGAGCCGCGAAGGGCTGGAGGCGGTCGTGGACGACGGCTACGGCCTGCCCGAGCGCGAGTACGCCCGGTTGATCGGGAGCCTGTGATGCCGCGGTACTTCTTCCATGTCCGGCACCGCGAAGGCCCGGCGGGGCTGGCGATCGACGAGGAGGGCGACGAGCTCGCCGACGTGGAGGCCGCCCGCGCGCGGGCGCTCGCCGTCGCCCGCCGGATGATCGCGCAGGACCGCCTGACGCTGATCCGCGACTGGATGGTGTGCAGCTTCGAGATCGCCGACGAGGCCGGCGAGCGCGTGCTCACGGTGCCGTTCGGCGACACCGTCCCGGACGAGGACGGCCCGGGCTGACCCGCAGGCCTCGCGGCCGCGGGCCGGCGCGCCGCCCGGGCTCAATACTGCACGGTCGCCCGCACCCCGAGCACGGTGGCGTTCTTCAGCCGGCGCCCGTCCGCGTCGGCGACGCCGCCGCTCGGGCGGATGATGTACTGCACGTCCGGCTGCACGGTGAAGCCCGGCACCACCAGCGCCTGGTAGGTCGCCTCCAGCGCGGTCTCGGCCCGCCGCCGCGGGATCGCGGTGCCGGTGAACAGGATGGTGTCGGTGTCGGCCCGGCGCGCGTCGTCGGCGTAGCGGGCATAGGCGATGCCGGCGCCGATCGTGTCGTCGTCGCGCCCCGGGATCAGGCCCTTGTAGGCCAGGCCGGCATCGACGTAGGCCGAGATCAGGCTGGAGCGCGTCGGCGAGAGCGAGGCGCGCACGAACACCGACAGGCCCTCGTCGTCCTTCTCGGGCTCGATCAGCAGGCTCTGGTCGATCATCGCGTAGAGGCCGGCATTGCCCCGGCGCTGGCGCGGCACGCCGGACGAGGCCGGGTCGGCGAGGGACAGGCCGAGCGTGTCGCGGCGCAGGTCGTCGAAGCGGCCGAAATGCTGCCAGCCGCCGAACGTCACCGTGCCCGGCAGCGCCGTCGAGCCCTTCTCGGTGTTGTAGGAATAGGCCGCCTCGGCCACGATCAGGGCCGGGTCGTTCGTGCGGAAGTTCGTGCCGGTGCGGTTGAGGCGCTGCTCCTCCGCGTCGTCGCCGGGGCGGTTGGCGCCGGCCGGATCGCCGTCGTAGATCCCGGCCTGGAACGACAGGCCGCCGCCGGGCTCGAACTTTGCGCGGATGGCCGGCGCCGCCACGGGATAGGCCGGGCCGCCGGAAGGCAGGTTGGCGCTGGTGATCGCCGGCCAGCCGAAGCTCGAGTTCACGAACAGCGTCGCGGTCTGGCTGACGAAGAACTCGGTGTCGGCGGCCTGCTGGCCGATGCGCAGGCCGAGCTTGCCGTCGAGGAACTGCTGGTCGAACCACAGCACGTAGAGCCGGGTCGCGGGCAGCGCCCCGATCACGCTGACGTCGAGCAGGTTGCCGACGTAGTAGCGCGACAGGCCGGTGCCGTGGATGAAGTAGGCGTTGGCGTGCACGCTCGCGCCCTGCCAGCCGGCGAGCTTGTCGAGGTCGAGGTAGAGCCGCAGGTTCAGCCGGTCCTCGACCACCGCCCCCTGCCGCATCCCGCCGGTCGGGTTGCCGAGCACGTCGGTGATGTAGGTGAGGCTGTACTGGATGCCCCGCTCCTTCAGGACAGGGCGCAGGCCGAACGGATCGCCGAGCGGCCCAAGATAGGGCTCGACCGAGCGGGCATAGCCGCCCGAGGTCTGGCTCGTGGTCTCGGGCTGCGCCACCGAGGTCCGCACGTCGCCGCCGGCGCCTTCGCGGATCACCGGAATGACCGGGGGCGCCGGCGATGCCTGCTGCGCTTGCGCAAGCGTCGGGAGGCCGAGCATCGCGGCGGCGAGGCAAGGGAGCAGGCGGCTGCGCGGAAGGGGGGCTGGACGCGACACGACTGAACCCTGAAGCCTTCGTGGCCCGATCCTAGCCCCACCGAACGGGCCTGTCCCGTGCAGGTTAAGCACACCGGCCGGGTTCCGGGCCGAAGGGATGCTTCGGAGGGCCGGTGAAGCGCGGATCTCCTCGCTCTCACAGATCTCGGGCTTGCCCGAGATCTGCACGTCGTGTGCCCAAACCTGCCCGTCCTGTGTCCAAGTCGGAGAGACCCGACTTGGATGCGGGAGAGGGACACGGCGAGGGGGACAGGTCTTTCCGGACAGGTCGCACCCCGACCCTCTCCCGGACGGGAGCGGGGGCCGCGTCGGCGCTTCGCGCGATCCCTTCGTCGAGGCCCGCGGCTTTGCGCCCGCGGCACGGTTTTCGTACAGCCGGCCGATCCGTCGCCAGCCGTGAGCGAGACCATGCCCGAGACACCCGTCTTCTCCCACGGCGCCGTCGCCGCCCCGCACCACCGCGCCGCGCAGGCCGGGCAGACCGTGCTGGCGCAGGGCGGCAACGCGATCGAGGCGATGACCGCGATGGCCGCGACGATCGCCGTGGTCTACCCGCACATGAACGGCATCGGCGGCGACGGGTTCTGGCTGGTGCGCGAGAAGGGCGGCCGGGTGCGCGGCATCGAGGCCTGCGGGCCGGCCGGCGCGCTCGCCACCCGGGCGCGCTACCGTGAGCGCGAGCTCGACGCCATCCCGTCCCGCGGCCCCGACGCCTGCGTCACGGTCGCGGGCGCCGTCGGCGGCTGGCGGCTGGCGCTGGAGCTGTCGCGGGCGCTCGGCGGCAGGCTGCCGCTGGAGACGCTGCTCGCCGACGCGATCCGCCACGCCCGCGAGGGCTGCCCGGTCTCGCCCTCGGAGGGGCGCTACGTGCCGAAGGAGCTCGACACCCTCCACGACGCCCCGAACTTTTCCGCGACGTTCCTCAAGGCGGGCAAGCCGTGGCCGGTGGGCGACGTGCGGAGGTTGCCGGCGCTGGCCGCGACCCTGGAGCAGCTCGCCCATGCCGGGCTCGACGACTTCTACCGCGGCGACGTCGGTCGCGAGATCGCCGCCGACCTCGAGCGCCTCGGCGCGCCGGTGACGCGGGCCGACCTGAAGGCCTACCAGCCGCGCGAGCGCGCGCCGCTCTCGATCCGCCGCCGCGACGCGACGCTCTACAACTTCCCGCCGCCGACGCAGGGCCTGGCGGCGCTGCTGATCCTCGGCATCGTCGACCGCCTCGACATCCGCCAGGGGGAGACCACGGCGCATTACCACGGGCTGATCGAGGCGACGAAGCGCGCCTTCGCGATCCGCGACCGGGTGGTGACCGACCACGACCGCCTGACCTCGGACCCGGCGACCTACCTCACGCCCGAAAACCTCGCCCGCGAGGCGGCGCAGGTGGACATGGCGCGCGCCGCCGCGATCCCGCTGCGGAACCCCGGCGAGGGCGACACCGTGTGGATGGGCGCGATCGATGCCGACGGCCTGGCCGTGTCCTACATCCAGTCGATCTACTGGGAATACGGCTCGGGCTGCGTGCTGCCGAAGACCGGCATCCACTGGCAGAACCGCGGCACGTCGTTCTCGCTCGACGCCGACGCCGTGAACCCGCTGGAGCCGGGACGGCGCCCGTTCCACACCCTGATCCCGGCGCTCGCCTGCTTCGACGACGGCCGGGTGATGGCCTACGGCTCGATGGGCGGCGACGGCCAGCCGCAGTTCCAGGCGCAGATCTTCACCCGCTACGCCGATTACGGCCGCGGCCCCGCCGACGCGGTCGACGCCCCGCGCCTGCTCTACGGCCGCACCTGGGGCGCGGAATCGCTGACGGTGAAGGTCGAGGACCGCTTCGACCCGGCCTGCATCCGCGCCCTCGAGCGCATGGGCCACCGGATCGAGGAGCTCGGCGGCGCCTACATCGACTCGCTCGGCCACGCCGGCATGCTGGTGCGCCACGCCAGGAACGGGCGGATCGAGGCGACGCACGACCCGCGCTCGGACGGCGGCGCGCTGGGGTTGTGAGGGAACGGGCGGCCGGAGGCGCGCCGCGACGCCTTCGCGCCGGACCCGGGCGCGATCGGATGGGTCGGCCCACGGGCCGCGATCGGCCGCTTCCTGGGGGCCGGCCGGACGGCCAGGATCCGGCCGCGCCGGCCGCCGTGCCCGTCCGGCGAGATCAGGCGGCCGCCGCGGCGAGGACGCAGCGGAGCTGCTCGTCCAGGTCGCGCGCGACGCCGTCGACCTCGGGGTTGCCGAACTGGCCGAAGGTGGTGGCCGGGCGGTCGTACTCGAACGCGACGCGGCCCTCGGCATCCTCGCGCAGGAGCACCCGGACCGGCGCGTACAGGGCGGCCGAGAGGACGTGCCGGGTCATCCGCGCGGCTGTCAGCGGGTTGCCGATGTCGTACTGGACGGCCTTGCGCACGAGCCCGGCGGTGCGGAGCAGCCCGCCATGGTCGCGGGCGCCGAAGATCGAGAGCGGCGCCTGGCGCTCGAGGAGGTCGCGCGCCGCGTCCACCTGCCCGTCCAGCAGCAGCTCGGCATAGGCGTGGTCGAGGCGCGGCACCGACGCCTCCAGGGCGGACCGCACCGCCTCGAAGGACTTGGGGGAGCGCAGCGTCACGTGCTCGATCGTGACCTGGGTCGCGGATATCGGGTCGTTCATGGGATCGATGCCTCGGGTCTCTCGCCTCGGGCTCGATCGCGCGCCGGACGCGTGGCCCGCCTCCGCTGCGGCCGACCGATCGCCGTATGCCTGAAGGAGGGCGCGGAGCGGCGTCCGCAAGACGGACGAGATATCTACGCCATCGATACTTGGGATCGATCGCATCTGTTTGATCGATACAGTGGCCGTTCGCATCTTCGCCTCATCGAACGACGGGCAACCCCGTCGCAGTTGAGGATCGACGGATGACCCACCGCACCATCACCCTCGCCGCCGCCCTGGCCCTGACCATCGGGACCCTCGCCGCGGCCCCCGCCTCCGAGGCGACCGCCACCGGAAACGCCGTCGCCGTGCCCGCCGTGCTCGGTGCGGGCTATCACGTGCCGGGCGTGGCGCTCGGCGCCGCCGACGTCCGCGCGCAGGGCGGCCTTCTCGTGCCGAACCTGACGCGGTGGCGGCCCGCATCCGTTGCCGAGGCGTCGGCCGAGCGCTTCCAGGCGCCGGCCGCCTTCCCCGTCGCCTACCGGACCCGCGGCATCGCCACGAATGCCGCCCAGGTCCTCAAGCAGGGCGGCTTCGCGACCGCCGGCGCCGTGCGCTGGCTGCCCGATGTCCCCGCCTCGGCCGAGCTCGGCGCAAGCACCGTGACGCTCGGGGCCCTGTGAGCGGGGACCGGTCCGCGGAGCGAAACTCAACCCTGCGAAGCCCTGGCCGATCGCGCGCATCGGCCAGGACTGCAGATCCACCCGATGCGCCGCCGCGCCGCGCGCCTTTCGCTCGACCGGGTCGACGGGTTTGCGGCCGGTCCGCCCGCGGCCGTAGATGGTCCGGCGCGGACATCGCCGATGTCCTGCCGAGGAGGCTTCGATGGCGACCGAGCAGACCACGATCCGGACACGCGACGGCGCCTGCCCGACGCATGTCGTGACGCCTGCCGGTGGCGGGCCGTGGCCGGCGGTGATCCTCTACATGGACGCCGGCGGCATCCGCCCGGCGATGCTCGACATGGCGCGGCGGCTCGCCGATGCCGGCTACGTCGTCCTCGTCCCGGATCTGTTCTACCGCTACGGCCCCTACGGGCCGTTCGTGCCGCGCGACGTCCTGGCGGCCGGCTTCCGCGCCATCCTCGGCCCGCTGATGGCGACGACCGACCCGATCAAGGCCGCGGAGGATACCGGTGCCGTCCTGGCCTATCTCGACACGCGCGACGACGTCGCGGGACGCAGGGTCGGTGCGGTCGGCTTCTGCATGGGGGGCGGCATGGCGCTTGCCGCGGCGGGAACCTACCCCCACCGATTCGCCGCCGCGGCGAGCTTCCACGGCGGCAACCTCGCCACCGATGCGCCGACGAGCCCCCACAGGCTCGCGCCCGCGCTGACGGCGGAGATCCACATCGCCGCGGCCGAGAACGACGACAGCTATCCGCCCGCGATGGCCGCGCGCCTGGAGCACGCCCTGGCGCAGGCCGGCGTGCGCTACACGGCGCGGACCTATCCCGCCGCGCATGGCTGGATGATGCCGGATTTCCCCGTCCACGATCCTGACGCCGCCGAGCAGGGCTGGCACGCGATGCGCGCCCTCTTCGGCCGCACGCTGCACGGCGGCGGATAACGGCGCGCCGCGGATCGCCCAGGGCCCTTCCGAAAAGACCGGCCGCCCTCCCCCGCCCGAGGCGCGGTCCGGCGCCTACGCCGGGGATCGATGCCCCGCTCTCGGACGCGGGTCGCGAGCAGGGTCCCCCCGTGTTCGGATCCCTCGGGCGCGCGAGGTCCGCCTATTGCCGCCCTATTCGTGCGGGCGTCCCGGACGAACCTCGATCGATCGGCCGTCCTCGATCCTATTCGAGCCGTCGCGGGCCCGCGCATCGAGGCGATGTACATCACATCGGGGGCTCAGGCCCGGGCGGTGCTGATGAGGCTCCGGCCGCCGCCCCCGGAAAGTGCAGCCTTTGTGCAACGGCGGCCCAATCTTGGCACTAAGGTGCCTGAAACCGCTATTTTTTTGGGCGACGCTGTAGAATAATTCTCCAGGTCGAGACGGAGAGGTCGGACCGCAAGACGGCGCTTGGGCCATCGCCGAACAGAACTCGCACCGGACAAGCGAGGTTCGGCACGATGGTCTCGAGGCGACGTGCCCGACATTCGAGATCCCTGGGGTAGGAACGAGAACATGATGAAGACCTGGCTTGCCGCAGGTGCGGTCGCCCTCACCGTCGGCATGAGCACCACCGTTCAGGCCGGTCCGGTCACGCAGCCCGGCGAGCAGGTCGGCCTCGCCTACGGCCCGCTGCCGCAAGGCGTCTACGCGATCAACACCTTCAGCACCGGCCGCGGCGACGCGCGCAACAGCCCGGACGTCGGCGTCAACGTGCCGATCCTGGTCTGGTCGACCGGCTACAAGGTGCTCGGCGCGACCATCATGCCGGTGATCGCGGTCCCGTCGGTGTTCGTGGGCACGAACAACCCGGCCGGCGTCGCCAACCAGGACCAGAGCTACTTCTACAACCCCTTCATCGGCAACATCTTCGCCTGGGATCTCGGCAACAAGATCAGCGCCGCCTACCTCGTCGGCGCCTATGTCGGCGTCGGCGACCGCGGCTCGCTCTGCAACGGCGCTCCCGGCGCCGCCTGCATCGCCGGCGGTGCCACCCCGGTGCTGCCGCAGGTCGCCGGCACCTCGATCCGCAACACCGGCGGCATCTCCTACACCGGCGAAGGCTGGAACCTGACCGCCGCGCTCACCCACATCCTGCAGGTGGACGACGCGCCGCGCTTCGGCGGCCAGGTCGGCGCCGCCCTCGGCCCGATCCCGAATTCCGACGGCCTCTACATCGACCTGACCGCGACCAAGACCTTCGGCAAGTTCGAGATCGGCGCCGTGGCCTACGGCTACACCGACCTGCCGGTGAACCGGAACCGGGCGATCTACGCGAACTACCAGAAGCAGGGCACGTTCGCGGCCGGCGGCCTGATCGGCTACGACTTCGGCATCTTCAAGACGCAGCTCATGGTGACCCGCACCGTCGCCGACCGCGGCGTCGGCCCGTTCGCCGACGAGACCCGCGGCTGGGTCCGCTTCATCGCGCCGCTCTACACCACCGCCGCCGCCGCGGTCGCCGCGCCCACCCCGCTCGTCCGCAAGTACTGATCGCCAAGACCGATCGCGAACACCGATCGCGAACACCGATCGCCAACGACCGATCGACCGACGATGCCGGCTCCCCGTGAGCCGGCATCGTCATGTCGGGTGGCCGCGATCGTCGCGAACCGCGTCCATCGGCCGATGCGGAGCGATCGCCGCGGACCGGTCGCCCGCGAGGCACGACGAAAAGCCCCGCGCGGCTCGAGCCGGCGGGGCTGAGTGTGAGAATCGAAGCAAAGGGGAAACGGAAGCTTCGCCTTCTCAGGATCGACAGCATATCAATCGCCGACCCGACAGCAAGGTCTGATTTCATAAGTCACGGTTCCTGGAACGGAATTACAGTTTTGACGATCCGTTCCGTGAGAAATACGAATCGGATATTGACCTCGCAATCCCTCGAAGGATCGGCAGCAGCCCGGCAGCATGCTCCGCTCGGCATCGGCATGGTGCCGGCATGCGCGGCACCGATCCGGCGCTCCCCGGGCCCAGCGCGCGCATCGGCGCCCCCGACCTCTGAAACGGACGGCCCCCGCACGGCCTGAAGCGGCGGCGGTCGACCGGCCCGCCGGCCGGCGCCAGGCTGGTGGCCATGCACGGTCCACAGCGCCTCGGATCGCAGGGCCGGTGACGGATCGATCGGGTGCCGCTCCGGGGGCCGGCGCGACCCGGTCCGCGAGCGTGCGGGTCGAGCGTCCGCTGCCGCGGCTGATCGCGCAGCGCCGAACCTGGCTCGCTGCCGCCGTCGGCGCGGGCCCGCGGCTCGGCGACGACCGGAGCCGGCCGCGCCCCTGACCGCCGACGGCTGAAAACCGATCCCCGCATCCGGCGCCGTTCAAGCCTTCACCATCCGCCCTTGACCTTCCCACCGTTGGAAGCCCCATCTCGGCTCCATGCTGAACGCAGACGCCGACACGCTCACCCCGACCGCGACAGACCCGCACGCGCCGGCCGACACCCGCACCGTCGCCCTGCCCGTCTCGGGCATGACCTGCGCGTCCTGCGCCGGCCGCATCGAGACGGCGTTGCGGGCGGTGCCGGGCGTCGCGAGCGCCTCCGTGAACCTCGCCACCGAGCGCGCCAGCGTCACCGTCGCGGGCGCAGTGCCGACCGCGGCCCTCGCGCAGGCGGTGACGGATGCCGGCTACGACGTCGCGGCCGAGACCGTCGATCTCGCGGTCACGGGCATGACCTGCGCGTCCTGCGCCGGGCGGGTGGAGGCGGCGTTGCGGGCCGTGCCCGGCGTCTCCGCGGCCGCGGTCAACCTCGCCACCGAGCGGGCGCGGGTGACGGTCGCGGCCGGCACCGTCACCGCCGACGCGCTCGTCGCGGCGATCGAGGCGGCCGGCTACGAGGCGGCCCCGGCGGCACCCGCGGGCGGGGCCGAGGCCGCGGACGTCCAGCGGGACGCCGCCGCGCGCCGCGACGGGCTCCACCTCCTCGTCGCAGGCCTGCTCGCGGCGCCGCTGGTCGCGCCGATGCTGCTGATGCCGTTCGGGATCGCGTGGATGCCGCCCGGCTGGCTGCAGCTGGCGCTCGCCACCCCGATCCAGCTTTGGCTCGGCGCCCGATTCTACCGGGCCGGCTGGCGCGCGCTGCGGGCCGGCGCCGGCAACATGGACTTGCTCGTCGCGCTCGGCACCTCGGCGGCATACGGCCTCAGCTTGGTCGAGCTGGTCCGGGCCGAGGCGCATGGTCACGCGGCGCCGCACCTGTATTTCGAGGCCTCGGCGGTGGTGATCACCCTGGTGCTGCTCGGCAAGCGCCTGGAAAGCCGCGCCAAGCGGCGCACCGCGTCGGCGATCCGCGCGTTGACGGCGCTGCGCCCCGAGCGTGCGCGCCTGCGCCGGCCGGACGGCAGCGAGGCCGAGATCGACGTCGCGGCGCTCCGGGTCGGCGACATGGTCGTGGTCCGCCCCGGCGAGCGGCTGCCCGCCGACGGCACCGTCCGCGCCGGCGCGAGCCAGGTCGACGAGGCGCTGATCACCGGCGAGAGCGTGCCGGTCGCCAAGGCGGTCGGCGACCGGGTCGTCGGCGGCGCGATCAACGGCGACGGCTTGCTCGTGGTCGAGGCCGTCGCGGTCGGCGCGGAGGCGACCCTGGCGCGGATCATCCGCCTGGTCGAGGACGCGCAGGCGGCCAAGGCCCCGATTCAGCGCCTGGTCGACCGGGTCAGCGCGGTGTTCGTGCCGGTGGTGCTCGGGCTGGCGCTTCTCACCTTCCTCGGCTGGTGGCTCGTGGCCGGCGCCGGCGTCGAGGCCGCGCTGATCGACGCGGTGGCGGTCCTCGTGATCGCCTGCCCCTGCGCGCTCGGCCTGGCGACGCCGACGGCGATCATGGCCGGCACCGGCGTCGCGGCGCGCCACGGCATCCTGATCAAGGACGCGGAGGCGCTGGAGGTGGCCCATGCCCTCGACACGGTCGCCTTCGACAAGACCGGCACGCTGACGGAGGGACGCCCGACGGTGACCGAGCTCGAGCCCGCGCCGGGCATCGCGCGGGCCGACCTCCTGCGCCGCGCCGCGGCGCTGCAGGCCGGCAGCGAGCATCCCCTCGCCCGCGCCGTCGCGGCGCTGACCGCCGCCGAGGGCGTGTCGCCGCCGGCCGCGTCCGACCTGCGGGCGTTGCCCGGCCGCGGCGTCGCCGCCGTGGTGGAGGGCCGCACGCTGCGCCTCGGCAGCCGCCGGCTGATGGACGAGGACGGCGTCGACCTCACGGCGCTCGCCGCGCGGGCCGAGGCGTTGGCGCGGGACGGCCGCACCGTCTCGTGGCTCGCCGAGGCGGGTCGCGACCCGGACCAGGCGCCGCGGCTCCTCGGCCTGATCGCGTTCGGCGATGCGATGAAGCCCTCGGCGGCCGCGGCCGTGGCCGCGCTCCGCCGGCGCGGCCTGCGCATCGTGATGCTGACCGGCGACAATCGCGGCAGCGCCGCCCGGGCGGCCGAGGCGCTCGGCCTCGACGCGGTCACGGCCGAGCTTCTGCCGGAGGACAAGGCGGCGGCGATCCTGCGCCTGAAGGCCGGCGGGCGTCGGGTCGCCATGGTCGGCGACGGCGTCAACGACGCGCCGGCGCTCGCGGCCGCCGATGTCGGCATCGCCCTGAGCAGCGGGACCGACGTCGCGATGCACGCCGCCGGCATCACGCTGATGCGCGGCGATCCCGTGCTGGTCGCCGACGCCGTCGACATCGCCCGGCGGACCTACGCCAAGATCCGGCAGAACCTGTTCTGGGCGCTGGCCTACAACGTCGTCGGCATTCCGCTCGCGGCCGCCGGCCTGCTCAGCCCGATGGTCGCCGGCGCCGCGATGGCGTTCTCCAGCGTCAGCGTCGTCGGCAACGCGCTGCTGCTGCGCCGCTGGCGCCCGGCCGCGGAGGCGCGGCGATGATGACCATCGGCGAGGCCGCACGGGCCTCCGGCGTCTCGGCCAAGATGATCCGCTACTACGAGAGCACCGGCCTGATCGACCGGGCGGCGCGATCGGAAGCCGGCTACCGGCACTACACCGAAGCGGAGATCCACACGTTGCGCTTCATCCGCCGGGCGCGCGACCTCGGCTTCACCGTGGACCAGATCGGCGTGCTGCTGGCGCTGTGGCGCGACCGGGGCCGGGCCAGCGCTGACGTGAAGCGCATCGCGCTCGAGCACGTCGACGCGCTGGAGCGGAAGGCGGCCGAGCTCCACGCGATGAGCCGGACGCTGACCGCGCTCGCCGCGCGCTGCCACGGCGACGACCGCCCGGACTGCCCGATCATGGAGGATCTGGCGGAGGCCGGACCTGTTCCGGAAGGCGCACCGGGCGGCCCCGCCCGGTTCGGGCTCGGTCGGTCGGCGCATCGGCGCGATGAGGGATGACGAGGCGGACGCCGCATCGGGAGCCGCTGCCGAAGGTGATACCCGAACGGCAAACAGCCGGCCTGCGTGGTGCGCGGGCCGGCTGTTTGCGGTTTTGTGAGGTGTATGTGGTGTGTTTGGTTGCGGGGACAGGATTTGAACCTGTGACCTTCAGGTTATGAGCCTGACGAGCTACCGGGCTGCTCCACCC
>NZ_JAKSXU010000154.1:0-43002 GCF_022829325.1 Methylobacterium sp. J-092
GGCCGCGACCTTGGCGCACGGCGGCGCGGGGTCCGTCCCCCGCTCGCGCGGCCGGGGCCGCGCCTCCGCCCTGGGGCCGCCCTGGCCCGGCTCGTCGCGCCGGTCGGGTCGGGCCCCGGGCTCGAAGCGCTCGCGGCGCGGGCCGTCGTGGCGGCGCGGACCCTCCGGGCCGCCGCCCTCGGGCCGGGGTCCGTCCGGCCGCGGCGGCCGGTCGCGGCCCTCGGCCGCATGGGGGCGCGGCCGGTCGCGACCGCCGTCCCGGCGCGGCTCGCCCTCGCGGCGCTCGCCCTGGGGCGCGCCCGGGGCGCCGTCGCGGCCGCGGCCGGCACCGCGCGGGCGGTTCGGGCGCGGGTTGGCCTGGCGCTGGTGACGCTGCAGCGTCCACACCTCGATGGTCGCCGGCTCCTCGGCGACGGTGTCGGCGAGAAGCTCGGACGCGGCCTCGGCGGGAATCGCGTCGGCCGCCGGCGCGACGGCACCCTCGCCGACCGTCGGGGCCTCGGCCGTAGCCGCCTCGGTCGCCGGCGCCTCGGCGGGCTCGGCCGCCGTCGCCTCGACGCCTGCCTCGTCCGTCGCCGGCTCGGCGACGGCGTCCTCGGCGGGCACTGCTTCCGCAACCGGCTCCTCGGCGGCAGGCGTCGCCTCGGGCTCGTGCGTTGCCTCGGGCGCGTCGCCGTGGACGGCCTCCGCATCCGGCGCGTTCGGCTCCGCCGGCTCCGAGACGGCCTCCGAGGTCGCCGCGTCGGCGGGCGCGTCCTCGGCGACTTCGGTCTCGGAGGTCGCCTCGGGCTTGGCTTCCGCGGCGGGGGCGGGCTGGACCGGCGTCGTCGACGCGGCGGGCAGCAGCGGCACCGTGATCGCGGGGCCGGGCCGGGTCTCGGCGGCGTAGCCCAGCGAGGTCAGGATCGAGGCGAAGTCCTCGCCCGAGCAGCCGACCAGCGAGGTCATGCCGACGGTGGCGACGAACCCGTCCTTGTCCGCGGTGCCGGGGGGCGGCGCGCCGGGCGTGGTGCCGGGGCGGTAGGCGACCGCGGGGCGGATCAGGTCGGCGAGCCGCTCGAGGATGTCCACGCGCACGGCGCGCCCGCCGCAGACGCGGAAGCCGGCGGCGCGATAGAGCCCCTTGGCGATCTCGGGATCGACCTTGATCGAGGTGCGGCCGGAGCCGGCGAGATGCCCGATCTCGTCGAGGCCGCGCTGCTCGAGGCCGCCGTTCTGCAGGGCCCAGAGCTGGGCGGCCAGCGTCCGCGGCGCCGGCTTGAGCAGGGCCGGCAGGAACAGGTGGTAGGCGCCGAAGCGGACGCCGTGCCGGCGCAGCGCGCCGCGGCCGTCCTGGTCGAGCGTGCGCATCTCCTGCGCCACGCGGGCGCGCTCCAGCACGCCGAGCGCCTCGACGACCTGGAAGCCGATGCCCTTGGCGAGGCCCGCGAGGTCGGCGGCGGTCTCGATCTCGATCAGCGGGCCGAGCAGGCGCGTCACGTGCGCCTTCAGCCAGGCGTCGAGGCGCGCCACCACCTTCTCGCGGGCGGGGCCGGCGAGCGCCTCGTCGGCAAGCAGGCGGATCTGGGGCGCGAAGATCTTGTCGCCGGGGGCGAGCTTGGCCACCGGCGCGCCGGTCCAGCGGATCACGCCGTCGTGGCTCAGCACCAGCGAGGCGTCGGCGGCTGCGGCGAAGCGCTCGGCGCGGGCCTCGATCTCGCCGGCGAGGCCCTTCTCGGCGGCGCTGCGGAGCGTCTTGGCCTCGTGGCCCTCGGCGCTGGCATCGGGCACGAACAGGAAGCCGTGGAGGTGGCCGACATGTTGACCCTCGACGGTCACGTCACCGTCGGGGGTAATCTGGGCTTCGAGCATCGTGTTCTCTCTCAGGCGCCGCATCAGGACGCTGGTGCGCCGATCGACGAAGCGGCTCGCGAGGCGTTCGTGCAGGGCGTCGGACAGCCTGTCCTCTACCCGACGCGTCTCGCCCTGCCAATGTTCCGGATCGCGAAGCCAATCGGGGCGGTTGGCGACGAAGGTCCAGGTGCGCCCGTGGGCGATCCGGCGCGACAGGGTCTCGATGTCGCCGTCGGTGCGGTCGATCATCGCCACCTGCTCGGCGAACCAGGTGTCGGGGATGCGACCGGCCATGCCCTTCATCAGGAAGCGGTAGAGCTCGGCCACGAGGTCGGCATGCACCTGCGGGTGGACCTTGCGGTAGTCCGGCACGCCGCAGACGTCCCACAGGCGGCGCACCGCGGACTGGCTCCGCGACAGGTCGCGGATGTCGTCCTCCTTCATCAGGATCTCGAGGGCCTGCTGGTCCTCGCCCATCGGCGCCCGCGTCAGGCCCTGCTCGCTCGGATGCACGTCGAGGCTCGCCTGCAGCGCCTCGAGGGAGCCGTAGTCGAGGTCCGGGTTGCGCCATTGCAGGATGCGCAAGGGGTCGAAATCGTGGTTCTCCAGCCGCTCGATCATCTCGGGCTCGAACGGGCGGCAGCGCCCGGTCGAGCCGAAGGTGCCGTCCGAGAGGTGGCGCCCGGCGCGGCCCGCGATCTGCCCGAGCTCGGCGGGCGTCAGCTTGCGGAAGCGGGTCCCGTCGTACTTCCAGGTGGCGGCGAAGGCGACGTGGTCGACGTCGAGGTTGAGGCCCATCCCGACGGCGTCGGTGGCGACGAGATAGTCGACGTCGCCGGACTGGTAGAGCTCGACCTGCGCGTTGCGGGTGCGCGGCGAGAGCGCGCCGAGCACCACGGCGGCGCCGCCGCGCTGGCGCCGGATCAGCTCGGCGATGGCGTAGACCTCCTCGGCCGAGAACGCGACGATCGCGGTGCGCCGCGGCATCCGCCCGAGCTTCTTCTCGCCGGCATAGGTCAGCGTCGACAGGCGCGGGCGCGTGGTGGTGTGGACGTTGGGGATCAGCGCCTGCACCAGAGGCAGGATCGTCGAGGAGCCGATCAGCAGGGTCTCCTCGCGGCCGCGCTGGTTCAGCAGGCGGTCGGTGAAGACGTGGCCGCGGTCCATGTCGGCGGAGAGCTGGATCTCGTCGATCGCCACGAAGGCGACGTCGAGGTCGCGCGGCATCGCCTCGATGGTGGAGATCCAGTAGCGCGGCCGGTCCGGCTTGATCTTCTCCTCGCCGGTGACCAGCGCGACCTTGTCGACGCCGACGCGGGCCACGACCCGCAGGTAGACCTCGCGGGCGAGCAGCCGCAGCGGCAGGCCGATCATCCCGGTGGGATGGGCCAGCATGCGCTCGATCGCCAGGTGCGTCTTGCCGGTGTTGGTCGGCCCCAGCACCGCCGTGACCCCGCGCGCGCGGGCCGAGGGCGGAAGGGAGCGGCGGTGCTGGAGGATCGGAGCAATCCCTTCGGCGCTGGGAGCCGCACGGCGCGGGACGCCGGGTGGCGACGGGCCCCGCCCCGGAAGGGCGAGATCGTCAGTCGGCCGACGGCCGGCGCCGGAACGAGCGCTCATATGGGGCGCTTCCGGGCGCTCCGCCAAGGCCGTAAGCCGATCCGTCGCGATCCGGGATGCCGTAGAGCTCGATCCGCGTCGGCGGCTGCCCGGTCTCGATGTCGGCGCAGAGCGTGTCCGGCACGGCGGTGAGCGGCCCGCGCCGCCGTCCGCGACCCTCCGTCACCTCGGCCGAGGAGTAGGCGTTTCCGCCGCAGGGGCTGGCACCGGCCTCCAGCGGCGCGGCCGCGGCCGGGCGCGGCCCGGATGCGGGCAGCGCGAAGGCCGCCAGGATCGTCGCGAGCGCGGCGCCGCGCATCCTCAGCGGCTCGCGAGGCTGCCGGTCGTGGCCGGCGCCTCGGCGGTGGCCGTGCCGCGCACCCAGCGGGTCGCCTCGATGATGTTGGTGCCCACCGTGGTGCGCACCGAGATGCGCATCGGCACCAGCATCCGCGTGCCCTCGACCGGCGCGAGCCAGACCGACATGTCGCGGTTCTCCTCCATGAAGCGCACCCCGGGCCGGTCCGGCCGGTGGCCGGCGACCGCCTGGTAGCGGGCGTTGCAGACCAGCACCGGGCCGGAATAGCCCGGCTTCTCCACCGCCCGGGTCTCGCCGTAGCTCAGGACCACGTTGAAGCGGGTCGCGCCGTCGAAGACCGGCAGCGTGCGGTTGCAATTGTCCGGGTTGGTCAGGTCGCCGGAGGCCTGGGCCGGCATCAGCAGGGCGCTGGCCGGGTCCATGATCCGGCGCTTGTTGGCGGGCGTCACCGGCACGCGGTCGTCCATGTCGACCAGCGGCGGCGTGACCTCGGACTGGGTGACGTTGCCGTGGGCGAGCGCCATGCGCACGGCGATCCCCGAATTGGCGGTCCGCGTCGCGATCGAGAAGGTGTTGGGCTGCGGCGCGGCGGCGATGATCCCGGCGGAGCGGGCCGAGCCCTGACCGCCGGTGATCGCGCCGACGAGACCGGTCAGCGTCGCCGAGACGTCGACGCGGTACTTCGCGTTCTCGAAGGTGCCGGCGAGCCGCGCGGTGCCGATCGACAGGCCGGCGAGCGCGATGCCGTAATCGACGGCGATGCTGGCGGGCGCGGCCTTGCGCTCCCGCGCCTCGGCCGGCGAGAGGGCGCCGGCGCCGAGGGCGGCGGCGAGAACGAGGCGCATCAGTGGGAAGGCGCTGCGGTGGGGGCGGGCGCTCATGGTCCGAATCGCATCCTCACGAGGTCGTCCGGGCACCGGCCCCGACGACGCGGAGCCCCGGGGCTGCCCAGGCGACGGTTATCCGAGCCGCATGGTTAACAGGCCGTTCCGCGCGCGCCCAGGGCTCCTGGCTGCCGGGCCGGCGGGTCGCCGCAGGGCCGAGGCGGCGTCGCCCGCGCAAGCCTTCCCGCCTCCGCGCTTGGACCCTCGGCCGTTCCGTGCTCATATCGACCGGGCGACGGCACGCGCCGCGACGCCGGCGGCGTCGTGCGCGTCCGCACGCGCCCCCAATCCGGGCGCCCGGTCGGGTTTTGCCTTGACGGTCCCGGGCCGTCTCGCCTATAGGCCGCCACTCAGACACGACTGCGCGAGACCTGGAACGACGTTCGGGTGGGGCCGCGCAGGCGGCGCATCCGGCCCGGGAGGGCGGGTCCGCATCGCCCAGGAACGAGACAGGATAGCGTTATCATGGCACGCCGCTGCGAACTCACCGGCAAGGCCGTTCAGGTCGGCCACCTCGTGAGCCATTCGAACCGCAAGACGAAGTGCCGGTTCCTGCCGAACCTCTGCAACGTCACGCTGACCTCGGACGCGCTGAACCGCCGCGTGCGCCTGCGCGTCACCGCGCACGCGCTCCGCTCGGTCGAGCACCGCGGCGGCCTCGACGCCTTCCTCGTGAAGGCGCACGAGGTCGAGCTGTCGCAGACGGCCAAGCTCCTCAAGCGCGAGATCCACAAGAAGCTCGGCGAGACCGCGGCTCCGGACGCCGTCGCTGCCTGAAGCGGTCGCCTCCGGGCGATGTGAGATCATGAACCGCCGCATGGACCCCCATGCCGGCGGTTTTTTCGTGCCCGCCGCGTCGTTCGCCGGCGCGCCCCTCGATGCGATCAAGGGGGCCGCCGCCGTGCTGATGGTCGGCGACCACGTCGACACCATCCTGCTCGACGGCCACGCCGTCGCCCTGTGGCGGCTCGGGCGGATCGCCTTCCCGCTGTTCTGCGTGGTGTCCGTGCTGCACATCCTGCGCGGCGCCGATCCCGGCCGCTACGGGCTGGCGCTGCTCGCCCTCGCGGTGCCGACGCAGGCGATCTACGCCGCCGCCTTCCCCTTCGGCACGACCGAGGGGTCGATCCTGTTCACCCTGGCGGCGGGCATCGCGTTTGCGACCGCGCTCGAGAGGGGACGCCCTCAGCTACGCCACGCGGCCCTGGCGCTCGGCCTCGCCGTGGTGTTCCTCGCCCCCGCGCTCGCCAAGACGGCGGTGGATTTCGGCCTGGCCGGCATCCTGCTGCCGGCGGCGATCCTTCTCGCGCTCCGCGAACCGCGCGCCTACGGCGCCTGGCTCGTCGCCGCGATCGTCGGGCTGAACTGGCACGGCTGGCACCCGCGGGGCGAGGCCGCGTCCCTCTCGGCTCTCGCCGACGCCGCGACGATCGGCGTCGGCGTCCCGCTGGTCCTGCTCGCCGCCCTCCGGCTACGCGGCCGACTGCGCTTCCTGCCGCCCTACGCGCTGCAGGCGTTCTACCCGGGGCACCTCGCCGTGCTGATCGCCCTGCGGGCGCTGGCCTGAGGCGTCAGCGGAGGCGTCCGCCGGCGGCGCGCATCGGGGCGCGGCCGCCGGCATCCTCCTCGAACAGCTCGGCGAGCTTTTCCGTCATCGCGCCGCCGAGCTCCTCGGCGTCGATGATCGTGACTGCGCGACGGTAGTAGCGGGTCACGTCGTGGCCGATGCCGATGGCCAGCAGCTCCACCGGCGAGCGCTGCTCGATCTCCTCGATCATCCAGCGCAGGTGGCGCTCGAGATAGTTGCCGGCGTTGACCGACAGCGTCGAGTCGTCGACCGGCGCGCCGTCCGAGATCACCATCATGATCTTGCGCTGCTCGGGCCGGGCCAGGATGCGCTTGTGCGCCCAGTCCAGCGCCTCGCCGTCGATGTTCTCCTTGAGCAGGCCCTCGCGCATCATCAGCCCGAGATTCTTGCGCGCCCGGCGCCAGGGCGCGTCGGCGCTCTTGTAGACGATGTGGCGCAGGTCGTTGAGGCGGCCCGGCGCGTTCGGCTTGCCGGCGGCGAGCCACGCCTCGCGCGACTGGCCGCCCTTCCAGGCGCGGGTGGTGAAGCCCAGGATCTCGACCTTCACGCCGCAGCGCTCGAGGGTGCGGGCCAGGATGTCGGCGCAGGTCGCGGCGACGGTGATCGGGCGCCCCCGCATCGAGCCGGAATTGTCGAGCAGCAGCGTCACCACGGTGTCGCGGAAGTTCGTGTCCTTCTCCTGCTTGAAGGACAGCGGCTGGAACGGGTCGATGACCACGCGCACCAGGCGCGCCGGGTCGATCTGGCCCTCTTCGAGGTCGAAGTCCCAGGCGCGGTTCTGCTGCGCCAGCAGCCGGCGCTGGAGGCGGTTGGCCAGCCGCCCGACCACGCCCTGGAGATGCGACAGCTGCTTGTCGAGGTAGCTGCGCAGCCGCGCCAGCTCCTCGGCGTCGCACAGGTCCTCGGCGTGGATCACCTCGTCGAACCTCGGATTGAACACCCGGTAGTCCGGCCCGCGCAGCTCGTTGGCGACCTTCGACGGCGGCCGCCAGGATTCGGAGGCCTCCTCGGATTCCGCGTCCTCGGATTCCTCGGGAAGCTCGCCGGACGGCGCGTCGGCCGCCTCCTGCGCGCCTTCCTCGATGTCGTCGGAGGCCTCCTCCGAGGTCTCGACCTCGGCGCGGTCGCCCTGGCTCTGCTCCTCGGCATCGCCCTCGCTCGGGGTCTGCTCGTCGTCCTGGGCCTCGTTCTCGTCGTCGTTCTCGTCGTCCTCGGGGTCGAACGGGGTCTCGTCGGCCATGTCGAGGGAGGAGAGCAGCTCGCGCACCGAGCGGCCGAACCCGCGCTGATCCTCGATCGAGCCGATCAGCCCGTCGAGGTTCGGGCCGGCCTTGTCCTCGATGTGCGCGCGCCACAGCTCGACGATGCGCTTGGCGGCCTCCGGCGGCTTCTGGCCGGTCAGGCGCTCGCGCACCATCAGCGCGACGGCATCCTCCATCGGCGCGTCGGCGCGGTCGGTGATGGTCTCGTACTTGCCGCCGCGGTGGTAGCGGTCCTCTAGCATCGCGGAGATGTTGGTGGCGACGCCCGACATCCGCCGCGAGCCGATCGCCTCGACGCGGGCCTGCTCGACCGCGTCGAACACCGCGCGCGCCGCGGAATTCTCGGGCGCGAGCCGGCGGTGGACGGCGATGTCGTGGCAGCCCAGGCGCAGGGCCATGGCGTCGGCGTTGCCGCGGAGCACCGCGACGTCCCCGACCGTGAGCTTGCGCGGCGGCTCGGGCAGGCGCGCCTTGTCGCCGGTCAGCGCCGGCCGGTCGGTGGCGTAGGTGACCTCGACCTCGGAGCGCTTGGCGATGGCGCGCAGGCACCCGGCGACCGAGCGCTTCAGGGGCTCGGCGACCGGCTCGCGGCGCTCGCCCGGCTTGCGGTTGGAGATGGACATGGGTGCTACCGGTCGGCGTCGAGTTCGAAGGGGCGGTTCAGGATGTCGTCCCAGGCGTAGGGATTGTCGGTGGGGAGGGTCTCGAGCGAGCGACGCATCTCGCGCGCAGCCCGAAGCCTGCCGGTCCGGAATCCGTCGGTGACCGCCTCCGCGATGCGCGACTTCAGGCCGGGGTTCTTGCGCAACTGCCTCTCGATCCGCAGGCGCTGCTCCGCGATGGTCAACGCCCAGCTCCTGCTCCGGCGTTCCGGCTGGAAGTCCCACTTCAGGGCATGGGCGAGCAGGACCTCGATCGCGCTCTCTAGCTTATCGTACTGCTCCGAACCCACGTCGCTCAGTTCCTCAGCGATGTTGTCGAGATCGAGAACCTCGACCCGGCCAGCGCGAAGGTGGGCCACTTGCTCCTGCACCCACGTGTAGAGGTCAGCTTCGTGGCGCGTACCCGCGCGCGGCGACGCGAAGCCGGCTGGCTCCGTCTCCGGGCCCGAAGCAACCTGCGCCATCGATTCCTCCATCGTCGATCAGCTCAGCGCGACGTTCATCGCGCTCTCGGGCAGCTCCTTGCCGAAGGCGCGCTGGTAGAACTCGGCGACCAGCGTCCGCTCCAGCTCGTCGCACTTGTTGAGGAAGGTGACCCGGAAGGCGAAGCCGATGTCGCGGAAGATGTCGGCGTTTTCGGCCCAGGTGATCACCGTGCGCGGGCTCATCACCGTCGAGAGGTCGCCGTTCATGAAGGCGTTGCGGGTCAGGTCGGCGACGCGGACCATGCGGCTGACGATGTCGCGGCCGGGGTCGCCCTTGTAGTGCAGCGCCTTCGACAGCACGATGTCGACCTCGCGGTCGTGCGGCAGGTAGTTCAGGGTGGTGACGATCGACCAGCGGTCCATCTGGCCCTGGTTGATCTGCTGGGTGCCGTGATAGAGGCCCGAGGTGTCGCCGAGGCCCACCGTGTTGGCGGTGGCGAACAGCCGGAAGGCCGGGTGCGGGCGGATGACCCGCTTCTGGTCGAGCAGCGTCAGGCGGCCGGAGAGCTCCAGCACGCGCTGGATCACGAACATCACGTCGGGCCGTCCGGCATCGTACTCGTCGAAGACCAGCGCGACGTTGTTCTGCAGCGCCCAGGGCAGGATCCCGTCCTGGAAGGCGGTGATCTGCTTGCCGTCCTGCAGCACGATCGCGTCCTTGCCGACGAGGTCGATGCGCGAGACGTGGCTGTCGAGGTTGATCCGCACGCAGGGCCAGTTCAGCCGGGCGGCGACCTGCTCGATATGGGTCGACTTGCCGGTGCCGTGATAGCCGGTGACCATGACGCGGCGGTTGCGCGCGAAGCCCGCCAGGATCGCCAGCGTCGTCTCGCGGTCGAAGATGTAGTCCACATCGAGATCCGGCACGTGCTCGCTGGTCTCGGAGAACGCGGGAACCTCGAGGTCGATGTCGATGCCGAAGGTGGCGCGGACGGAGACGGTGCGGTCGGGGAGCATGGCGGGCTTGTCGTCAGAGAGCATACGGAACCTCGTAGGGGCGGTCTTCCGAAGGGCATCGGATCGAAAGCCGCGCGGAACTTGTCTCGGGCCTCGCCTCGCCGGCCAGTCGCTGCCGGGATGCAGGCCCTTCCTTAAACGTCGTCGCGCCGGGGCGCCACAGACGGGCCGGATCGGGTGCAAGACCCCCATATAGGCCTGCAATCGAAAATTGCCGGTCGTCCGCGCGCGAAAGCCGCCGACGACGGCGCGACGGTCGACTTTGCATCGATCGTGCCGAGCCGCCTCAGCAGAGCCCGGCCGCGCGCAGCACGTCGTGCGCCCGGATGATGTCGCGCAGGCGCTCCTCGAACGAGCGGTCGCCGCCGTTGGCGTCGGGGTGGAAGCGCTTCACCAGGGACTTGTACTGCGCCTTGATCGCGGCGGTGTCGGCGCCTTCCTCGAGGCCGAGCACGTCGAGCGCCCGGCGCACGGTCGCCGAAAGCTTCGGGCGCGCGGGCTCGGCCGGGGCCTGCCGCCCGCGGGCGCCGCCGACGCCCTCGGCGCGCAGCACGCCGAGCGGGTCGACATAGGCCCAGTCGCGCGGCGGCGCGTCGGCCGCCTTGGCGCTCGCCGGGCGGTTGACGCCCATCGCCCAGGTCGGGCGGTGGCCGATGATCGCGTCCTTCTGGAAGGCCTGGACGGCGTCGTCGTTCATGCCGTCGAAATAGTTGTACGTGGCGTTGTAGGCCTTCACGTGGTCGATGCAGAAGTTCCAGTACTGCCCTTCGGCGCGGCGGCCCTTGGGCGCGCGGAACAGGCCCGCATGGGTGCAGCCCTCCGCCTCGCAGGTGCCGGCGGGCTTGCCGCTCGCGGTCTTCCCGCCGGCGGTCTTGCCGGCCGCGGTCTTCGGCTCGTCGCAGGTGCGCCGGATGCGGATGCTGTCGAACAGGGGCGAGTTGAGATCCATGACGGGGCGATTATGAGGGGGCGGACCCGAGACACAAGGGCGCCGGGCCTGATGACGCATGCGGGCGAACGGGCTTGACGGCCCGACCGCTTGGTGACGCGGCTGTTCGGGTGAGACGAGGGACGGGCGGATGACCGAGACAGCGACGCTGCGGGACTGGATCGAGGGTAAGCTGGCAGCGGAACTCGCGCCCGCGCGCCTCTCGGTGGTGGACGAATCCCACCTGCATGCCGGCCATTCCGGCGCGCGGCCGGGGGGCGAGACGCACTTTCGCATCGATGTGGTCTCGGCCGCCTTCGAGGGGAAGAGCCGCGTCGACCGTCACCGCGTCGTTAACGCGCTGATGGCCGAAGCGTTCGCGCGCGGCCTCCATGCGCTGGCCGTGAAGGCGCGCACCCCGGCGGAAGCCGGCTGAGCCGGAAGGGAGGGGGCCGTGGCCCTGGTCTGCACGCCCCAGATCGCCATCGACGAGGCGGAGCTGCACGAGACCTTCGTGCGGGCGTCGGGTCCCGGCGGCCAGAACGTCAACAAGCTCTCGACCGCGGTGCAGCTGCGCTTCGACGTGCGCCGCTCCGCTGCCCTCCCGGACGCGGTCGCGGTGCGGCTGATGCGGCTCGCCGGACGCCGGCTCACCGCCGACGGCGTCCTGGTGATCAGCGCCCAGCAGTTCCGCACGCAGGAGCGCAACCGCGCCGATGCCCGCGAGCGGCTGGCCAAGCTCGTCGCCGAAGCCGCGGTGCCCCCGGTGCCGCGCCGGGCCACGCGCCCGACCCTCGCCTCGAAGAAGCGCCGGCTCGAGGCCAAGACCCAGCGCGGCGCGACCAAGCGCCTGCGTGGGGCGCCGGTGGAT
The DNA here is from genome assembly GCF_022829325.1 of Methylobacterium sp. J-092. Classification (NCBI taxonomy): domain Bacteria; kingdom Pseudomonadati; phylum Pseudomonadota; class Alphaproteobacteria; order Hyphomicrobiales; family Methylobacteriaceae; genus Methylobacterium; species Methylobacterium sp. J-092. The sequence continues at coordinate 11,389 of NZ_JAKSXU010000154.1, forward strand.
TGAGCGTTTCTATCCTCCCCCCGCAGAGGGGGGGAGGGGAAGAGAGGGCGATCAGTGGATCGCGTCGATCGCCTTCGCGTCGGGGCTGGCGTCGGGGGCCGGCGAGGAGCCGGCGACCAGCGTGCTGCCGGGCTTGGCGATCGTCAGGATCACCGCGACCACGGCGAGCAGGGCGGCGAGCGCCGCCGGGAACAGGAAGGCGGTCTCGCCGTAGCGGATCTGCAGCAGGCCGCCGACGACCGCGCCGGAGGAGAGCCCGGCCCAGAGCGGCGCCTGGATCCAGAACGAGGACGCGACCGTCCCGAGGATCAGGTTGGCCATGCCGGTGCCGAAGCGGACCACCGCGCCGGTGACGTAGGTGAGCGCGATGCTGCGGCCGCCCTCGTCCTGAAGGATCGCGTTCTGCAGGCCGAGCGCCAGCACGATCGGGTAGGCGTGCAGCGGGAAGGCGAAGGTGCCCCAGGGCATCAGCAGGCCGAGCGCCAGCAGCGCGGCCTCGATCGTCAGCAGCACCGAGAGTCGCCAGCGGCCGACCCAGGCGGCGATCAGCGTCCCGAGGAAGGCGCCGAAGCAGAACACCAGGATCACCGTGACGACGCGGGCGGTGTTCTCCCAGTCGGCGTTGGCGACGGCGACGCCGAAGCGGGTGGTGTTGCCGGACATGAACGACATGAACAGCTGCGAGAACTCGAGGAAGCCGATCGAGTCCGTCGCGCCGGCCAGGAACGCGAGCACGATCGCGAGCGGGATGCGGGTCGCCGCGCTCGCCGGGAAGGCCTTGTCCGGCGGATCGCCGGGAGCGGTCTTCTCGTTCACCATGGAATGCCTCGCAAGCGTCGTGGGTCGCGCCCGCGCCCCCGCAGGAAGGCGCAGATCGTTGAACGGGTCTTGGCGGAATCGCCGGCTATAAAGGGTCGAGCACGGCCAAGGTTCAACCTGCTCATCACGGCGGCGTGTTTTTCCTCACGTTGCTGTGCGGCGCAGGGATTAAACTGCGTCACGTCTCGGGTTTGACTGCGATCACCGTTCGGCCGGGAACGTCGTGGCCGCGCTCGCGCCGGACCGCCGCCGGGCGGAGCGCGAGGTCGGCGAGGCCGGCCTGGGCCGCGGCCTTCGCGATGCAGGCGTCGGCGTGGGCGTAGCGCCCGTCCGGCCCGAGCACGACGCCGGCGCCGTCGTGCGACTGCACCGTGAAGGCGACGCGCCCGCCCGGGCGCAGCACCCGCGCGATCCCGGCGAGAACGCCCTCGAGCGCGCCGACGTAGATGAAGACGTCGGCCGCGACGCAGAGGTCGGCGGAGGCCGCCGGCGCATCCGCTAGGAACCCGTCGATCCCCGCCTCGACGAGACGGGCATAGATGCCCTTCCGCCGGGCAAGCGCCAGCATCGCCGGCGCGAGGTCGACGCCGGTGAGCCGTTCGACGCGGGGGCCGAGCGCGGCGCCCATCAGGCCGGTGCCGCAGCCGAGATCGATCGCGTCGCGGTATCGCCGGGGGCCGTCCGCATCGAGTGCCGCGCAGAGCAGCGCCGGGCCGCAATAGCCCAGGCCCTCCACGAGGTGGCGCTCGAAGCGTCCGGCATAGCCGTCGAACAGCGCGCGCAGATAGGCCGGCGACAGGACCGGCAGCGCCGCGTCGCCACCGAGGCGCGCGAGGTGGACGAGCATGCCGAGCGTGTCCTCGGGGTCGAGGTCGCGGGCGGTCTCGTAGGCGCGCAACGCCGCCTGGAACAGGCCCGGCTCGGCGGTGCCGGCCGCGGCCCCGGCGGCGTAGCGCGCCTCGCGGGCCCGCCCGAGCAGGACCCAGGCGGCGGCGAAGCGCGGGGCGCGCTCGAGCGCCTGCTCCGCCATCTCGGCGGCGCCGACGCAATCGCCCTCGGCCAGGCACGCCTCGGCATAGGCGAAGCGGCGGTCGGCCAGCAGGTCGCCGGAGCCGGTCTGGGACATGGTGGGGATCGATCCGGGTCTCGTCGGGACGACGCCCTATATCACCCCCGATCCCATCCACCGTCACCACGGGACCGATGACGCTTCGCGCCGGCGACCTTCTCACCCTCACCCGCGAGGGGCTGTACTGCCCGCTCGGGCGCTTCCACGTCGACCCGACCTGGCCGGTCGAGCGGGCGCTGATCAGCCACGGCCATGCCGACCACGCCCGGGCCGGCCACGACAGCGTGCTGGCCACCGGCGAGACCCTGCGCATCATGGCGGTGCGCTACGGCGAGGACTTCTGCCGTGCGCGCCAGGAGGCGGCGCTCGGCGCGCCGATCCGCATCGGCGACGTGACGGTGCGGTTCGCCCCCGCCGGCCACGTGCTCGGCTCGGCGCAGATCGCGATCGAGGCCGGGGGCGTGCGCGTCGTGGTGTCGGGCGACTACAAGCGCGCGCGCGACCCGACCTGCCTGCCGTTCGAGGTGGTGCCGTGCGACGTGTTCATCACCGAGGCGACCTTCGGCCTGCCGGTGTTCCGCATGCCCGACACCGCGGCGGAGGTGCGCAAGCTCCTCGATTCCGTGGCGCTGTTCCCCGAGCGCGCCCACATCGTCGGCGCCTACGCGCTCGGCAAGGCGCAGCGGGTGATGATGCTGCTGCGCGAGGCCGGCTACGACCGGCCGATCCACCTGCACGGGGCGATGGAGAAGCTGACCGAGCTGTACAAGCGCGAGGGCTTCGCGCTCGGCGAGACCCCCAAGGTGGCGGCGGCCGACCGGGCGAGCCTGAAGGGGGCCATCGTGCTGTGCCCGCCCTCGTCGATCCAGGACGTGTGGTCGCGAAAATTCCCCGATCCCGTCACGAGCTTCGCCTCGGGCTGGATGCGAGTGCGGGCCCGCGCCCGCCAGAAGGGCGTCGAGCTGCCGCTGGTGATCTCCGACCACGCCGACTGGCCGGATCTCTGCCGCACCATCCGCGAGACGGGGGCCGGCGAGGTCTGGGTGACGCACGGGCAGGAGGACGCGCTGGTGCACTGGTGCGGAAGCCAAGGGATCAAGGCCAAGCCGCTGCACATGCTGGGCTACGGCGACGACGGCGAGGCCGAGCCGGCCGCCGGGGACGCAGCCGAAGAGGCCGCCGCGTGAACGAGTTCGCCGAGCTCCTCGACCGCCTGGCCTACGAGCCGCGCCGCAACGCCAAGCTGCGGCTGCTGCAGGATTACTTCGCCCGCACGCCCGACCCGGAGCGCGGCTACGCGCTCGCGGCGATGACCGGCACCCTGAGCTTTCGCGAGGCCAAGCCCGCGCTGATCCGCGGCCTCGTCGAGGCCCGGATCGACCCGGTGCTGTTCCGGCTCTCGCACAACTACGTCGGCGACCTCGCCGAGACGACCGCGCTGATCTGGCCGGGGCCCGCCGCGGACGCGGCGCCAGCCCCCTCTCCCGAGCGGGAGGGGGGGCCGGTCGGCGCGCCCGGCCCCGGCCACAACAACCCGCCCCCGCACGTGCCGACGCTCGCCGAGGTGGTCGAGACCCTGTCCACCATCCGCAAGGCCGACCTGCCCGGCCACCTGGCGACCTGGCTCGACGCGCTGGACGAGACCGGGCGCTGGGCGCTCCTGAAGCTCGTGACCGGGAACCTGCGCGTCGGCGTCTCGGCCCGGCTCGCCAAGACCGCGGTCGGCGCGCTCGGCGGCCACGAGGCGGACGCGGTCGAGGAGGTCTGGCACGGGCTCAAGGCGCCCTTCGAGACCCTGTTCGCCTGGGCGGAGGGGCGCGGCCCGCGGCCCGAGACCCTGAACCCGGCCCCGTTCCGGCCGCCGATGCTGTCGCACCCGATCGAGGAGGAGACCGACTTCGACAAGCTCGCCCCGGCCGACTTCTCCGGCGAGTGGAAGTGGGACGGCATCCGCGTTCAGCTCGTCGGCGGGCGCGACGCGGCGGGCGGGCAGGTGGCGCGGATCTACTCGCGCACCGGCGAGGACATCTCCGGCGCCTTTCCCGACCTCGCCGAGGCCGTCACCTTCACCGGCACGCTGGACGGCGAGCTGCTGATCCTGCGCGAGGGCCGCGTGCAGAGCTTCAACGTCCTGCAGCAGCGCCTCAACCGCAAGGCGGTGACGGGCAAGCTGATGGAGGAGTTCCCGGCCCATGTGCGCGCCTACGACCTGCTGACCGCCGACGGCGAAGACCTGCGGGCCCTCGGCTTCGTGGAGCGGCGCGCCCGGCTGGAGGCGTTCGTGGCGACGCTCGACCACGCCCGCATCGACGTGTCGCCGCTGGTGCCGTTCGCGACCTGGGACGATCTCGCGGCGGCGCGGGCCGACCCGGCCGCGGTCGGGGCGGGCGACGACGCCGACGCGATCGAGGGCGTGATGCTCAAGCGCCGCGACAGCCCGTACCTGCCCGGCCGCCCCAAGGGCCCGTGGTGGAAGTGGAAGCGCGAGCCGCATCTGGTCGACGCGGTGATGATGTACGCCCAGCGCGGGCACGGGAAGCGCTCGTCGTTCTACTCCGACTACACGTTCGGGGTGTGGCGGGACGGCGCGGGCGGCCCCGAGCTGGTGCCGGTGGGCAAGGCCTATCACGGCTTCACCGACGCCGAGCTGGCCAAGCTCGACCGCTACGTCCGCAACCACACGGTCAAGCGCTTCGGCCCGGTGCGCGAGGTCGGCTACGGGATGGAGGGCGGATTGGTGCTGGAGATCGCCTTCGAGGGCGTGCAACGCTCGACCCGGCACAAGTCGGGCGTCGCGATGCGATTCCCCCGCGTCAGCCGCATCCGCTGGGACAAGCCGGCGGCCGAGGCCGACCGGATCGATCTTCTGGAACGCATCCTGTCGCGGGGCGAGCGCGAGACGATGCCGGGCACGACCCTGGAGACGACGGAATGAAGCGCGGCACGGTGGGACCCGTCGAGACCCTGTTTTCGGGCGAGATCCGGCGGCAGGCCGGCGCGCGGCTGACGATCGCGACGCCGGGTCCGGGCTTCACCGAGTTCACGGACGCGGTTGCCGCCTTCGTGCGCGGCAGCGGCGTCCGCGACGGCGTCGCCACGGTGTTCTGCCGGCACACCTCGGCCTCGCTGACCATCCAGGAGAACGCCGACCCCGACGTGCAGGCCGACCTGATGACGGCGCTGGACGGTCTCGCCCCGCGCCACGTCGCCTACGTCCACGGCGCGGAAGGGCCGGACGACATGCCCGCCCACATCCGCACGATGGTCACCGATTCCGCGCTGACGATTCCCGTTCTGGACGGCCGCCTCGCCCTCGGCACCTGGCAGGGCGTGTACCTGATCGAGCACCGCGACCGGCCGCACCGCCGAGAGATCGTCCTGGTGGTGGCGGGGGCTTGAGGGCGGATCGCCCCGCGCGTCCGTCTGTTCGTGCGGGGATGACCGTGCCCGCTCCGTCATTCCGGGCTCTGCTTCGCAGTCCCGGAATGACGGCGTGGGTGTGATGCCGATCGCAAGCGGCTCCGGCGATGACGGCACCATGCCGATATCGCCCCTGCCACCTCGCGCGTCCGCCAAGCTCCGGATCGGCGGCTGCGCCGAGGCCGCCTAGAGAAACTTCAGCGGGTCGGTCTCGGGCGGGGGCGGGGCGACGTCGGCGCGGTTCCACCAGCCGCCGCCGAGCGCCTGGAACAGGGCCGCGGTGTCGGCGTACTGCGTCGCGCGCGCGCCGGCCGAGGTGACGAGCGCCGAGAGGTAGCCCTGCTGGGCGATCAGCACCTGGGTCGAGTTCACGGCGCCGGCCGAGAATTGCTTGCGGATCAGCTCGAGGCTCTGGCCGGTGGCCTTCTCGGCGGCCGAGGCGGCGGCGACCGCGCCGGCGTCCGCCTGCAGCGCGCGCAGCGCGTCGGCCACGTTCTGGAACGCGGCGATCACCACGGCGCGATACTGGGCCTGGGCCTGGGTCAGCGTCTCCTCGGAGGCGCGCTGGCGGCGGTAGAGCGTGCCGGCGTCGAAGATCGGCGCGGTGGCTTGGCCGAGGATGGTGAAGAACCCGGCGCCCGGGTTGGCGATCTGCGCGAGCCGCACCGCGCTCGAGCCGCCGGCGCCGGTGATCGCGAATTGCGGCAGGCGGTTCGCCACCGCGACGCCGATGCCGGCGCTGGCCTGCTGCACCAGGGCCTCGGCGGCCTTCACGTCCGGCCGCTGCTGCACCAGGCGCGAGGGCAGGCTCACCGGCACCTTCGTCGGCAGGCGCAGGGCCGCGAGGGTGAAGGTCTCGGCCACCTCCTCGCTCGGGAGCCGGCCGGCGAGCGCGGTCAGGAGGTTGCGCTGCTGCGCCAGCTGCTTCTCCAGCGGCGGCAGCAGCTGCTGCGACAGCGACAGGGCCGCCTGCTGCTGGATCACGTCGGCGCCGGCGATCTGCCCCAGCGAGAGCTGCTTGTTGTAGAGGGTCAGCACCTCGGTCTGCGCCTGGATCACCCGCTTGGTCGCATCGATCTGCGCCCGCAGTGCCGCTTCCTGGATCGCGGCGGCGACGACGTTGGCGGTGAGGCTGAGATAGGCCGCCTCGAGCTGGAAGCGCTGGTTCTCGGCGGTGGCTTCCAGGCCCTCAATGGTGCGGCGGTTGAGCCCGAACACGTCGGGATTGAAGGCCACCGTCACCTGCGGGGTGTAGAGGCTGTAGAGGTAGTTGTTCTGGTTCTGCAGCGGCGATTGCAGGTCGAGCCCCGGCGCCTTGGCGCCGAGCGCCTGCGGGTTGGCCGAGAGCGAGGGATAGAGCGTGCCCTTCTGGGCCAGCACGTTCTGCTGCGCGATGCGCAGGGAGGCCTGCGCCGCCTCCAGGTTCGGGTTGTTGGCCAGCGCCTCCTCGACCAGGCGGTTCAGCGCCTTCGAGCGGAACAGCGTCCACCACTGGCCGGGGATGTCGGCGCCCGAGACGAAGCTCTGGTCGGCCGAGCCGCCCTGCCGGGTGGCGACCTTGTCGGCCGCGCTCGGGTTCGCCAGCGGCTCGCGGGTGTAGCGCGCGACCGGCGGGTCCTCGGGCGCGACGTAGTTCGGGCCGACCGCGCAGCCCGACAGGGCCAGGCTCGCGGCGAGGGCCACGGCCCGTGCGGACCGGCGGTTGAGGGCCGTCTCGATCATGACGCTTCCGACGCGGGACGCGCGCGCGACGGCGCCATCCTCCGCCCGGTAGAGCGCCGCGGGGGCGGCGCAAGTCAATGCGGCGGGCGGCGTCGCCGGCGGGGAGGCCGAGCGTTGTGGTGCCGGCGCCACGGCTGCGAGGACGAGCGCGCTTTGCCCTCCCCCCTCCGCGGGGGAGGGTGGCCCGCGAAGCGGGTCGGGAGAGGGGAGCGACCTCTCCGGACATGGCGCTCTCCTCTCCCGACCCTCGCTGACGCGAGGCCCACCCGCCCCCGCAGAGGGGGGAGGGAAGGGGCGCGGCAACGTCCTGATCAAAACCATCACGCCGCCGCCCTGTGCACGGCCGGGGTCGCGAGCGGGTTCGGCCGGCGGCGCGAGAACAGCGAGATCAGCACCGGCACCACCACCAGGATCAGGTTCGGCGCGAGCAGGATGCCGCCGACGACGACGAGCGCCAGGGGCTTCTGCACCTGCGAGCCGATGCCGGTGGAGACCGCCGCGGGCAGCAGGCCGACGCAGGCGGCGACGCAGGTCATCATCACCGGCCGCATCCGCACGATCGAGGCGTGCCAGACGGCCTCCTTGCGCTGCCAGCCCTCCTCCATCAGCTGGTTGTAGTAGGCGAGCAGGATCACGCCCTCCATCGTCGAGATGCCGAACAGGGCGATGAAGCCGATCGCCGCCGAGATCGAGAACGGGGTGCCGGTGAGCGCCAGCGCGAAGATGCCGCCGATCATCGCCATCGGGATCACCGACAGGCCGAGCAGCATGTCGGCGACCGAGTTGAAGTTGATGAACAGCAGCAGCGCGATCAGCACCAGGGTGATCGGCACCACGAGGCTGAGGCGGGTGACCGCGTCCTGCAGGTTGGTGAACTGGCCGACCCATTCGAGGTGGTAGCCGGCCGGCAGCGTCACCTCGTCGGCGACGCGCCGCTGCGCCTCCAGCACGGTGCCGCCGAGGTCGCGCCCGCGCACCGAGAACTTGACCGGGATGTAGCGCTCCTGGTCCTCGCGGTAGATGAACGAGGCGCCCGAGACGAGGTCGACGTCGGCGATCTCGGAGAGCGGCACCTGCACCACGCCGCCGTTCGGGTTGGCTGCGCCGATGGTGATGTTGCGGATGGTGGCCAGCGAGGAGCGGTACTCGCGGGCGAGCCGCACCCGCATCGGAAAATGCCGGTCGGAGCCGTACTCGTAGAGGTCGCCCGCGGTCTGGCCGCCGATCGCGGCGGCGATCGTGGTGTTCACGTCGCCGATCGAGAGGCCGTAACGGGCGGCCTTGTGGCGGTCGACGTCGATGCGCACCGTCGGCTGGCCCAGCGAGGCGAAGACCGAGAGATCGGTGACGCCGGGCACGGTGGCGAGCACCGCCTTCACGTCGTTGGCCGCCTTGGTGATCGCGGCGAGGTCGGTGCCGTAGACCTTGACCGAGTTCTCGCCCTTCACGCCCGAGGCCGCCTCCTGGACGTTGTCCTCGATGTACTGGGAGAAGTTGAACTCGATGCCGGGGAACTCGGCGTCGAGGCGCTTCGACAGGCCGGCGATGAGCTGCTCCTTGTCGAGCCCCTTACGCCATTCGTCGATGGGCTTGAGCGGGGCCAGGATCTCGACGTTGAAGAAGCCGGTGGCGTCGGTGCCGTCGCTCGGCCGTCCCTGGTGCGAGATCACGGTGACGACCTCCGGCACCTCGGTGAAGATCTTGCGCAGCCGCTCGACGTAGGCGTTGCCGGCCTCCAGCGAGATCGAGGCCGGCATCGTGCCGCGCACGTAGAGGTTGCCCTCCTCGAGCTTGGGCAGGAACTCGAGGCCGAGGTTCCGCGCGGCCAGCCCCGAGACCAGCAGGATCGCCACCGTCACGGCGATCGACAGGATGCGGTTGCGCAGGCCGAAGCCGAGGATGATCTCGTGGCCGAAGCGCAGCACCTTCACGATCAGGGTGTCGCGCTCCTCCACGTGCTTCGGCAGGATGACGGCCGAGAGCGCGGGCGAGACCGTGAAGGTCGCGAGCAGGCCGCCGACCAGCGCGTAGGCGTAGGTCTTGGCCATCGGCCCGAAGATGTGGCCCTCGACGCCCGACATCGTGAACAGCGGCAGGAAGCCGACGATGATGATCGTTGCCGAGAAGAAGATCGCCCGGTTCACCTCCGAGCCGGCGATGGCGATGGTGCCGAGCCGCCCGGTGAGGCCCCCCGGCGCGGGCTGCCCTTCCGTGTGGTGCGGCTCGGCCAGGTGCCGGAACACGTTCTCGACCATGATCACGGTGGCGTCGACGATCAGCCCGAAATCGATCGCGCCGAGCGAGAGGAGGTTCGCCGAATCGCCGCGCACCACCAGGATCAGGATCGCGAAGCCGAGCGCGAAGGGGATCGTCGCCGCCACGATGATCGCGCTGCGCAGCGACCCGAGAAAGAGCCACTGCACCACGAAGACCAGCACCACGCCGAAGACGAGGTTGTGCATCACCGTGTGCGTGGTGGTGTGGATCAACCCGGAGCGGTCGTAGATCCGCTCGATCTTCACGTCCGGCGGCAGGATCGTCGAGGCGTTGATCTTCTCGATCTCGGCCTCGACCCGCCGGAGCGTCGGCAGGCTCTGGCCGCCGCGGCTCATCAGGACGATGCCCTCGACGATGTCGCTCGAGCCGTCGTGCCCGACGATGCCGAGCCGCGGCGCGTTGGAGACGCGCACGTCGGCGACGTCCCGCACCAGCACGGGCGTGCCGTTGACCTGGGTCAGCATGGTGTCGCGGATGTCGTCCATGTCGCGGATCAGGCCGACGCCGCGGACCACGGCCGACTGCTCGCCGACGTTCAGCGTCTGGCCGCCGACGTTGATCGAGGAGTTGTTCAGGGCCGAGACGAGCTGCACCAGGGTCATGCCCTGGGCCTGGAGGCGGTTGAGGTCGACCGCGATCTCGTACTCCTTGGCCTTGCCGCCGAAGGCGGTCACGTCGACGACGCCGGGGATCGCCTTGAAGCGGCGCTGCAGCACCCAGTCCTGCAGGGTCTTCATCTCCGCGGAGGAGAAGCCCTTCGGCCCGACGAGCTTGTACCGCATGATCTCGCCCACCGGGCTCGTCGGCGAGATCTGCGGCGTGGCGCCGTTCGGCAGGGGCGGGGCCTGCGACAGGCGGTTGAGTACCCGCTGCAGGGCCTCCTCGTAGGTGAACTCGTAGTTGAACTGCACCTTCACGTCGGACAGGCCGAACAGCGAGATCGTGCGCACCACCTGCGCGTTGGGGATGCCGGCGAGCGCCACCTCCAGCGGAATGGTGATGTAGCGCTCGATCTCGTCGGCCGACTGGCCGGGATTCTGGGTGATCACGTCGACGAGCGGCGGGACCGGATCGGGATAGGCCTCGATGTTGAGCTGGGTGTAGCTGGCGTAGCCGAGCGCCAGCATCACCAGGAAGCCGAGGCAGACCAGCACGCGCTGGCGCAGCGAGAAGACGATCAGGCTGTTCATCGCGTCGGGTGCCCTTCCGGCGGTTCCGGTCCGGTCAGGACGCCTTGTCGCCCGACGCGGCGCGGTCGATGAACAGCGCGCCGCGGGTGACGACCTCCTCGCCGGCGGCGAGCCCCTCGACGACCTGGACGTTGTCGCCGTTGACCAGGCCGAGGCTGACGCCGCGCGCCGCGATCGCGCCGTCGGGCCGGGCGACCCAGACGTGGGCGCTCGCGCCCTCGTAGACGACCGCGGCGAGCGGCACGGCCGGCGAGGGCTGGGGCTTGCCCGTGATGATGGTGAAGGTGGCGAACATCTCCGGGCGCAGCGACCGGTCCGGGTTGTCGACCTCGCTGCGCACGGCGAGGCGCCGCGTCGCCGGATCGAGGCTCGACGACATGTAGTTCACCCGCGCCTTGAACACCCGCGTGCCGAAGCCCGCGACCCGCGCCTCGACCTCCTGGCCGATGCGGATCTTCGGGATCTCGCTCTCGCGCACGTTGGCGATCAGCCACACCGTGGACAGGTCGCCGATCACGAAGGCCGGGTCGCTCGAGGTGGTGAGGTACTGGCCGATGCCGACCTTGCGCTGCACGATGGTGCCGGCGATCGGCGCCTGGATCTGCGTCTCGGCGCTCATCGTGCCGTTCTTCTCGTAGGCGGCGATCTCCGCGTCGGTCTTGCCGAGGAGCTTGAGGCGGTTGCGCACCGCGTCGAGGGAGGCCTGCGCGGTCTTCAGGTCGCTCTGGGCGGCGATCACGTCGTTCTGGGCCGACTGGTAGTCCTTGAGCGCCACCGCCTTGGCCGCGAACAGCTCCTGCTGGCGGGCGGCGATGGTCTGGTCGAGCTTGAGCAGCGCCTGCTGCTTCTGGATGGTGTTGAGCGCGCTCTGGTAGTCGTTCTGGGCCTGGACCATGTCCGTGGCCTCGATGACGAGGAGCACGTCGCCGGCCTTCACGTCGTCGCCCGCGCGCTTGAGCACCTTCGTGACGCGGCCGGAATAGGGCGAGGCCACCGGCACGTTGTCGTCGTCGTTCAGCGCGATGCGCCCTTCGGCCGAGCCTTCCGGGCGGAAGGTCATCGTCGCCACCGGATGGATCTCGAAGGTGGTGCGCTGCTCCGGCGTCGGCCGGAAGATCCGCTCGGCCGAGGAGGGCGGGGCGTCGGCCTCGCCGGTGTCCTCGCCCTTCGTGCCGCCGAGCATCCCGCGCGCGTAGGTCGTCACCGTCTCGAGGAACCCGTGCACCGGCTGCGGGAACACCGCGACCACGGCGACGGCGGCGACCACCAGCGACAGCACGACCGCGATCGGCAGCAGTCCCTGGCGGCGCGGGCCGTGCGCCCGGGCCGCCGGCGCGTCGGTGTCGGGATCGAGTGGCGTGCGGGCGTCCATCGCGCTGTCGTCTTTGGGTCGAGGGAGGTGCTTGATGGTTGTGGGCCGGTGCGGAGCGGTCGAACGCGGGAACCCGTCCCGATGCATCGAACCGATCGATGGTGCTTTTCTAAGGCAGGCCCGGGACGGGCGGCTCCCCGAGGCGCCGATATCCCGCGCATCCGGGCGGCACAATGGCCCGGTGGTGCGGAAGCGCGGACGGGAGGCGATCGAGGCGGGTCGAGGCGATCACGTTCGGGATATCGGGCTCGCGGGATATCGGGCTCGTGCGTGCGGTCGCCCGCGCGGTCCGCGGCGAGGCCGCGACCGGAAACGGCACCGCTTGGTCATGGCCATGGGTCGTGGCAGGTCTTCACGACGGTCTCGCGACGAAGCCGCATGCCGGCCGCGGGAGGCGGGGCGGCGTCCGCTCGGGTGCTTCCATCCGCGGTCCGATGATACGATATGACATGTCATCGGCGGCCCGGCGCGAGCGCGGGCGCCCACCGCATCACCCGTCGGAAGAGTCGCCCATGTCCGGATCGCAGAGCCCCGCCAACGCCGAGTCGGTCACCTCCGAGAAGATCCCGGTCACCGTGCTGACCGGCTACCTCGGCGCCGGCAAGACCACGCTGCTCAACCGCATCCTCACCGAGAACCACGGCAAGCGCTACGCCGTGATCGTCAACGAGTTCGGCGAGATCGGCATCGACAACGACCTCGTCGTCGGCGCCGACGAGGAGGTGTTCGAGATGAACAACGGCTGCGTCTGCTGCACCGTGCGCGGCGACCTGATCCGCATCATGGACGGGCTGGTGAAGCGCCGGGGCAAGTTCGACGCGATCATCGTCGAGACCACAGGGCTCGCCGACCCGGCCCCCGTCGCCCAGACCTTCTTCGTCGACCAGGACGTCGGCGACGCCGCCCGCCTCGACGCCGTGGTGACGGTCGCCGATGCCAAGTGGCTGTCCGAGCGCCTGAAGGACGCGCCCGAGGCCCGCAACCAGGTCGCCTTCGCCGACGTGATCCTGCTCAATAAGGCCGACCTGGTCTCGGAGGCGGACATGGCCCGCGTCGAGGGCGAGATCCGCGCGATCAACCCCTACGCCAAGCTCCACCGCACCACGAACTGCGACGTGCCGATCGACGCGGTGCTCGGCCGCAACGCCTTCGACCTCGGCCGCATCCTCGATCTCGAGCCCGACTTCCTCGAGGAGGGGCACCACCATCACCACGACGGCGACATGCAGTCGTTCTCGGCCCGCATCGACGGCCCGGTCGACCCGGAGAAGTTCATGCCGTGGATCTCGAACCTCACCACGATCCAGGGCCCGGACATCCTGCGCTGCAAGGGCATCGTCGCGTTCCCCGACGAGCCGCGCCGCTTCGTCTTCCAGGGCGTGCACATGATCCTCGACGGCGACCTGCAGGCCGAATGGAAGGCCGGCGAGGACCGCTCGTCGCGCGTCGTGTTCATCGGCCGCAAGCTCGACGCCGAGGCGATCAAGGGCGGGTTCCTGGACTGCGCGGCCTGAGGCTTATGCGAAGCGGATCATGGTCGACGCGGGCGTCATGATCCGATCAGCTTGACGAAGGCGGCACCGGCGAAGAAGAAGGCCGCGCCGGCCGCCATGCCGGAGAGCGCGATCTGCCAGGGTGCGAGCATCCTGTCGCGCTCGAGTTTCCGCGCCTCGTGCTCGAGCTTCCTGGCTTCGTGCTCGAACTTCTTCGCTTCGAGCTCGAGCTTCATCGATTCGGCCATGAGCTTCTTCTGCTCGGCCACGAACTTCTCGCTTTCCTCGCGTTGCCGACGGATACGGCCGATCAGTTCTTCCAGATCCGGGGGAAGCGGTGTTGCGGTGTCGGCCATCGGGCTTGGTCCTCGACGTCGCGATGATCGAGGCACGATAGGCGTTCGCTCCCGACCGGTCGAGCGCGCCGCAGGCGCCCGTCAGCCGAATATCAACCTTTCCGTCCCATGAAGGACCCGTCGTCGTGCGGGCCCGCGTTCCAGGCTCGCGGAGCCTGCGTGAGCCATGGCCAGCACCGCCGTTCCGGGCTTCGTCCTGCCGCAGGTCGGCCGGGTCCCGCTGATCCGGGTCGTCCACGGCTTCGCCGGCGCGCTCCTCGCGGCGTTTGTGTTCTTCGCCTGCTTCGCCTTCTCCGAGACCTCGCCCTACGACGTGATCGCGATCCCGACGATCCTGCTCTGGGCCTGCCTCGGCATCCGGCTGCACCGTGGGGCGGTGCCGCTGGTGCTGCTGCTGCTGCTCTATCTCGGTGCGATCGTCGTCGGCCTGATCCCGTTTCTCGACGAGGACTTCCCGGTCACCTGGACGATCCAGCTGATCTACCTCTCGGTGACGGGCGTCTTCTTCGTGATGTTCTTCTCCGACGACACCCAGGCCCGCATGGAGCTGGCGCTCAAGGCCTACACGGCGAGCTGCGTGTTCTCGGCCACGCTCGGCATCGTCGGCTACCTGCAATGGCTCGGGATCGAGGACCTGTTCTACAAGTACGACCGCGCCTCGGGCACCTTCCAGGATCCGAACGTGTTCGGCTCGTTCCTGACGCTCGGCGCGCTCTACCTGATGCACGGCCTGATCACGGCGACCGCCCGGCGCCCGGTGCTCGCGCTCGCGGGCCTGCTGATCATCCTGGTCGGGATCTTCCTGTCGTTCTCGCGCGGCTCGTGGGGCGGCACCGTCGTCGCCACGCTGCTGATGGTCGGCTCGGTCTACGCCTCCTGCGGGTCGGCGCGGCTGCGGCGGCGCATCGTGCTCCTCAGCCTCGCGACCCTGGCGCTCGGCGCCGTCGCGATGGCGGCCCTGCTCTCCGTCGACAGCGTCCAGAAGATGTTCGCCACCCGCGCCGCGGTGAGCCAGGACTACGACGAGGGCGAGACCGGCCGCTTCGGCAACCAGCTCCGCGGCATGGAGATGCTGCTCGAGCGCCCGCTCGGCCTCGGGCCGATGCACTGGCGCCTGACCTTCGGGCTGGAGCCGCACAATTCCTACATCGGCAGCTTCGCCAACGGCGGCTGGCTCGGCGGCGCGGTCTTCCTCGCCCTCGTCGCGGCGACGGGGTTCGTCGGCTTCCGCCTGCTCGCCCGGCCCTCGCCGTTCCGCGCGCACGCGCAGATCGTCTGGCCGGCGCTGCTGATGTTCTTCCTTCAGGCGCTGCAGATCGATATCGAGAAGTGGCGCCACGTCTACATGATGCTCGGCATGGTATGGGCGCTGGAGGCGGCGCGCCGGCGCTGGGCCGCGCGGGACGGGCGCCGCGCGCCCGCCTCGGCGCCGCGCGAGGGCGATCGGCCCGGTCGGGTCCGGAATCGGGATGATGCGATGGGCCGGCGCCTCGGGGAGATGCCGGCGGGGGACGCGCGAACGTGAGCAGCACAGAGGCGCTTCAGGCCAGGGACGACGAAACGACGGCGGACGAGGCGGCGCGCGAGGCGAAGCGCGTCGCGGCGCTGCTGGCGCTCGGGATCCTGGATACGCCGCCGGAGGATCATTTCGAGGCGGTGTGCCGCACGGCCTGCCGCCTGTTCGGCGTCGAGACCGCCTTCGTCGGGTTCATCGACGCCGACCGGCAATGGCTGAAGACGCCGTGCGCGCTGGTGCCGGGCGAGCTGCCGCGGCAGGAGAGCTTCTGCACCTACACGATCCAGACGGACGCGGTGCACGTCATCCCGGACGCGCGGCTCGACCCGCGCTTCTCCGGCAGCCCGCTCGTCGACGGCACGGCGGGGGCAACCCGGTTCTATGCCGGCACGCCCCTGAGCCTCGCCCCCGGGATCCGCGTCGGCACCCTCTGCCTCGTCGACTCGCGGCTGCGCGACTTCTCGGCCGAGGACGGCGTCGCGCTGCAGGACCTCGCCGAGATCGTCGTCGCGCATCTGCGCCTCTCGGAATCGAACGCGGCGCTCGGGCGCGAGATGGCCCTGCGCAGCGCGCACGAGGCGCAGCTGGAGTGCCAGGCGGCCGAGATCGCCGAGCGCTCCGCGGCGCAGGCCAGCGCCAACCACCTGCTGACCATGGCCGAGCAGCTCGCCAGCATCGGCAACTGGCGCGTCCCGCTGCCGGCGGGTCAGCCGATCTGGTCGTTGGGGCTCTACGAGATCGCCGGGCTCGACCCCGCCACCGCGCCGCCGCACCTCTCGACCTTCGCCGAGATCTATCACGCCGACGACCGGGAGCGGCTGATCGCCGTCGTCGGCGACGCGATCGCGCGGGCCGAGAACTTCGCCTTCGACGCCCGCATCCTGCGGCCGGACGGCACCGAGCGCGACGTGGTGGTGCGCGGCACCTGCGAGACCGACGCCGCGGGCACGGTCACCGGCCTGTTCGGCGTGATGATCGACATCACCGCGCGCCGGCGGGCCGAGGCCGACGTCCACCGCAGCGAGAGCCGCTATCGCGGGCTGGCCGACACCCTGCCGCTGCTGGTCTGGGCGATGCGGCCGGGCGACGGCGAGATCACCTACGCGAACCCCCAGTTCCACGCGTATTACGGGCCGATCGGCACCGGCCGCGCCGCGCGGGTCGCCTGCAACCATCCCGACGACGCGCCCGCCATGGCGACGGCGTGGCGGGCGGCGCAGGCCGGCGAGACCGCCTATTCCGGGGAATGGCGCCTGCGCCGCGCCGACGGCACCTATCGCTGGCACAAGCTGACGATGACGCCGGTTTACCTGATGGCCGACGGCACCGTCATCGAGTGGCTCGGCACGGCGCTCGACATCGACGAGATCGTCACCGCCCGGATGGCGGAGCACGACGCCCGCGGCCTGCTGCGGATCGCCCTGGAGGCGGCCGAGGCCGGGACCTGGGATTGGGACATGCAGACCGGGGTGAGCCTGCTCTCGCCCGAGAGCCTGCGCATCTACGGGCTGCCCGAGGACGGCGAGCCGCGCGGCATCACCACCGCCGCGTGGACGGCCCTGGTCGATCCCGAGCAGGTCGGCGAGGTCTGGGACGCGATCCGGCACGCGATCGACACCCGCACCACCTACGCCGCCGAGTTCCGGGTCGGCGAGCGCTGGGTCTACGCCCGCGGCCGGCCGCTGTTCGGGGCCGACGACCGCCCGTACCGGATGGTCGGCCTCCACATCGACATCACCGAGCGCAAGTCGGCGGAGGTGGCCTTGCGCTCGATCACCGCCGAGGCCCAGGCCGCGCGTGCCGAGGCCGAGCGCGCGAGCGAGGCCAAGAGCGACTTCCTCGCGGCGATGAGCCACGAGATCCGCACGCCCCTGAACGGCATCCTCGGCTACGCCGACATGCTGCTCGACGAGACCCACCTGCGGGCGGAGGACCGTCACCGGCTCGAGCTGATCCAGGGCTCGGGCGCCGCGCTGCTCACCGTCGTCAACGACATCCTCGACTTCTCGAAGATCGAGGCCGGGCAGCTGACCCTCGACCCGGTCTCGTTCCCGCTGGTCTCGGTGATCGACAACACCGTCTCGATCGTCCGCGGCGGCGCGCTGAAGAGCAACCTGCGGATCGAGACCCGGATCGACCTGGATCTGCCCGCCTTCGTCCTCGGCGACGCAAGCCGGCTGCGCCAGGTGCTGCTGAACCTGCTGAACAACGCGGTGAAGTTCACCCCCGTCGGCTCGGTGACCCTCGTGGTCCGGCGCGAGCGCTCGGGGGCGCGCGGCCACGACCTGCGCTTCGAGGTCACCGACACCGGCATCGGGATCAATTCGGCGCAGCAGGACCGGCTGTTCAAGCGCTTCAGCCAGGTCGACGGCTCGATCAGCCGGCGCTTCGGCGGCACCGGCCTCGGCCTGGTGATCTGCCGCCACCTGCTCTCGTTGATGGGCGGCGAGATCGGCGTTAGCAGCCGCGAGGGCGTCGGCTCGACCTTCTGGTTCACCCTCACGCTGCCGCCGGGCGAGGAGACCGGCGTCGCGGCGGCAACGTCCGCGGCTCCGGCCACGGACCCCGCCGGACGCGCCGTGCGGCTGCTTCTCGCCGAGGACGTGCCGCTCAACCAGGAGCTCGCCTGCGCGGTGCTCGAGGCGCAGGGCTACGTGGTGGACGTGGTCGAGGACGGCGCCGAGGCGATCGTCGCGGTCGAGGCGGCGGTGAAGCAGGGCCGGGGCTACGACCTCGTGCTGATGGACGTGCAGATGCCGGTGATGGACGGCCTGACCGCGACGCGCCACATCCGCGCGCTGGCGTCGCCGGCCCGCGAGATCCCGATCGTGGCGATGACCGCCAACGTGCTTCCGAAGCAGATCGAGGACCTGCGCGCGGCCGGGATGGACGACCATGTCGGCAAGCCGTTCCGGCGCGCCGACCTCTACGCCACCATCGCGCGTTGGACCGGGCCGCAGCGCGAGGCCCGCCCGGCCGCCCCGATCCCGGCGCCGGACGGCGCGAACGCGGTGCTCGATCCGGCGGTGTTCGACGCCCTCAAGGACGGCTTCGGGCCGGAGCGCGTGGCGACGCTGCTCGACCTGATGGGCAGCGAGCTGCGCGACCGCTTCCGCACCGACGAGGACGACCGGGTCCAGGTCGCCCACGACGCGCACGCGCTGGTCTCGGCCGCCGGCATGCTGGGCTTCACCCGGCTGTCGCGCCTGTGCCGCGAGATCGAGGCCGCCGCCCACGGCGACGGCGACCTGCGCCCGCTCATCCACCGGCTCGGGATCCAGCGGGCCGAGGTGCTGGGCACGATCCACAAGCTCAAGGCGGCCTGACGCCCGTTTCCCTCCCCCTCACAGGTGGGGGGGACCGGCGACGGGCCCCTACGCCTCCGGCGCGGTCGCGTCGTCCTCGGGCTCCGGGTCGGCCGTCCAGGCGGTGGCGAAGGCGGCGAGGTGCTGCGCCTTCGCGAACGCCATCACGGTGACCTCGCGCTCGGCCGGCATGGCGCCGGGATAGGGGGCGAGCAGGATGGTCTTGCGCACGAGGCGGGCGCCGGGCGCGTTCTCGGCGATCCAGGCCTCGGCCTCGGGCACCAGCGCCTCGGCGGTGGCGAGCGCCCGCGAATCCGGGCGCAGCACGATCACGCGGGTGCCGAGGCCGGGGTCGGCGGCCTGGACCGCCTGGACGATGTCGATCACGCGGTCGCCTCGGGCAATTCGTTGATCTGCACCGCGGCCTGGGCGTCGGTGAACTTGGGGATGTCGCCGAAGATCTCGGGGCCGTGCTCGGCCGCGGCCTTCGTGAAGGCGTCGGCCGATTCGAAGGTCAGCAGCGCCATCACCTGGAACGGGGCCGGCTTGCCGTCCGGCGTGCCGACGCCGCGCACGATCTTGGCCTCGTGCAGGCCCAGGGGCGACCAGCGCTCGCGCACCAGCGGCATGTGGTGGCCGAGATAGTAGTCCATGTCGAACCGGGGACCGGCCGGATACATCACGCTGACGAGGATCATGGCTGTCGAACACTCCCTGGCGGCGCGTCTGCCGCGCGCCGCCGGCACGGAACCACCGAATGCCTGTCAGCGCAACGGAGGCGCTCGCGACGCCTCTTTTCTATTCCCTCCGCAAGGGCCGAGGGTTTCACACGTTTCCTGAGCGGCCCGGATCGCCCACCCCGTCTTTCCAGGGCGCCGAAGGCGAACCCGGAATCCAGAGCCGCCGACGGCGCTTGAGCCTGCCATCTCGGCGGCTCGGGATCCATGGCTCCGCTGCGCAGCCCCGGGATGACGGGATTGAGGCGGGTCTCCGCCAGACCACACCCGGGGGTGGGGATACGGTATCCATGCGGAGCGGGCCGCCCTGCACGCCGACCGGCGATGATCGCGATCAGTGCAGCTTCACCCGCGCCTCGGTGCGGCGGGTGAGCGCGCGGGCGGCGGCGTCGAGGGCGGTCTTCACCGTGCCGTGCAGGGCCTGCTCGTGCATCTTGTACAGCGAGCGGTACATCATCCGCGCGAACAGCCCGGCGATGAACATGTTCTTGCCGCGGATGAACCCCATCAGGCTGCCGACCGTCGAGTATTCGCCGAGCGAGACGAGCGAGCCGAAGTCGCGGTACTTGAACGGCTTCAGCGGCCGCCCGGCGATGCGGGCGGGGATCTGCTTGATCAGGTAGGTCGCCTGCTGGTGCGCCGCCTGGGCGCGGGGCGGCACCGGCCGGTCGGAGCCGGCCTCGACGAGGTAGGCGCAGTCGCCGACCGCGAAGATGTCGGGATCGTGGGTGGTCTGCAGCGTCGGCGTCACCACGAGCTGGTTGGTGCGGGTGGTCTCCAGGCCGCCGAGGCCCTGCAGGAACGGCGGCGCCTTCACGCCGGCCGCCCAGACCACGAGCTCGGACGGGATGAACGCGCCGTCGGCCAGCGCCACGCCGTCGGCGCGCACCTCCGTGACCCGCGCCTGGACGCGGACCTCGACGCCGATCTTGGCGAGCAGCGCCATCACCTCGGACGAGAGCCGCGGCGGCACCGCCGGCAGGATGCGGTCGGCCGCCTCGACCAGGGTGATCTTCAGGTCCTTGGCCGGATCGATCCGGTCCATGCCGGTGGAGACCACGTCGCGGACGGTGCGGTGCAGCTCGGCCGCGAGCTCGGTGCCGGTCGCGCCGGCGCCGATCACCGTGACGTGGAGCTGCCCCGGCCGCACCGGGCCGACCTGGGTGTGGGCGCGCAGCATCGCGTTCACCAGCCGCTGGTGGAAGCGCACCGCCTGGTCCTGGGTGTCGAGCGCGATGGCGTGCTCCTTCACCCCGGGCGTGCCGAAATCGTTGGTGGTGGAGCCCACCGCCATCACCAGGGTGTCGTAGCCGACCGAGCGCACCGGCGTGATCTCGCGGCCTTCCGCATCGTGGCTGGCGGCGAGCTGGATCGTGCGCGCCGTCCGGTCGAGCCCGGTCATCTCGCCGATGCGGTAGCGGAAATGGTGCTGGTGGGCATGGTGGAGGTAATCGACCGCGTGGTGGCCGACGTCGAGGCTGCCGGCGGCGACCTCGTGCAGCAGCGGCTTCCAGATGTGGGTGCGCGCCCGGTCGACCAGGGTGACGTGGACGTCCTTGCCGCGCCCGAGCTTGTCCCCGAGCTTGGTCGCCAGCTGAAGGCCCGCCGCGCCGCCGCCGACCACGACGATGCGGTGCAGGCCCTGTTCGTTCTCGCCCGGTACCATGCCTGTCTCGTTGCTCCTCGGTGCGGCCGTCGCCGCCTCATCGCCGGTGGTGCCCCCGTGCACAGGCACCACCCGTGCCGCCGTTCCGGGCGGGGCCATCTCGGAACGGTTCTAGACCATACCGGGATGGCCGTAATCCGGCGGGCGCCGTCAAAATTTTTTGGCCATGCCTCAAGCCTATCGCTCAAGCATCGGCCGCGAGCGGCGGCCTCACGCGGCCGGCGCGCCGGGCTGGCGCTTGGGATGCGCCTCGGCGAAGGCCGGCAGCGCCAGGCACGCCTCGGCGATGCGCGCCACGGTGGGGTAGGGCGCGGTCTCCACCCCGAAGATGCCCGTGCCGACCCACAGGCTGACGAGGCAGAGGTCGGCGTGGCTCACCGCGTCGCCCTGGCTGAACCGGCCGGTGCCGGGCTCCGTGGAGAGCCGGGTCTCCAGCGTCTTCAGGCCGCTCTCGAAGGCGTGGCGGACGAAGCCCATCATGCGCTCCCTGGGGAGATCGTAGGCCTCCATCAGGTAGGTGCGCACCCGCGGCACGTAGAGCGGGTGGGTGTCGCAGGCCACGAGCTGCGCCAGCGAGCGGGCGCGCGCCCGCTCCCGCGGATCGGCCGGCAGCAGCTTCACGCCGCCCTTGGTCTCCTCCAGGTAGTCGAGGATCGCGAGCGACTGGGTCAGCGGCGGCCCGTCGCCGTCGAACAGGGCGGGCACTGCGCCCTGCGGGTTGATCGCGCGGAATTCCGGCGCGTGCTGGTCGCCGGCATCGAGGTCGATGAAGGTCTCCTCGTAGGCGATCCCCTTCAGCTTCAGCGCGATCCGCACCCGGAAGGCGGCGGCCGAGCGCCAGTTGCCGTACATCCTGATCATGCCACATGGCCCTTCATCGGTTTCGGCGGGGACCACACCGCACAACCGGGCGGGCCGCAAGGGCGAAGCGTCGGCGAAGCGCGGTCTGGCCGTGATCGTGCATTGCCCCGCGGACGCGATCCCGCGATAGGGACGAGACCGCGACGACGCGCGCGACACGGCGCGCGACAAGGGATGACGGCCGATGCAGATCGAGACGCCCTATCTGATGTTCCTCGGCGACGTGCCGGACCGGCTCGCCGCCAAGACCGCCTACGGCATCGTCGACTGGCGCCCGGACTGGTGCATCGGCCAGATCCGCCTGCCGGGCTGCGCGGCCGACCTCGGCATCCCCGACCTGACCCTCGACGAGGCGCTGGCCAAGGGCTGCCGCACGATGGTGATCGGCGTCGCCAATGCCGGCGGCGTTCTGCCGGAGCACTGGGTCGCCGAGATCGTCGCCGCGCTGGAGGCCGGGTTCGACATCGCGAGCGGCCTGCACGCGCGCCTCGGCGCGGTGCCGGCCATCGCCGAGGCGGCGGCGCGCCGCGGCCGGGCGCTGCACGACGTGCGCCACACCGACGAGACCTTCGCCACCGGCAAGGGCACCAAGCGCCCGGGCCGCCGCCTGCTCGCGGTCGGGACCGATTGCTCGGTCGGAAAGAAGTACACGGTGCTGGCGCTGGAGAAGGGGATGCGCGCGCGCGGCATGGACGCGGATTTCCGCGCCACCGGCCAGACCGGGGTGTTCATCTCCGGCCGGGGCGTCGCGATCGACGCGGTGGTGGCCGACTTCATCTCCGGCGCGGTGGAGTGGATCGCGCCCGCGGCCGACCCGAAGCACTGGGACCTGATCGAGGGCCAGGGCTCGCTCTACCACCCGTCGTTTGCCGGCGTCAGCCTCGGGCTGCTGCACGGGGCGCAGGCGGACGCCTTCGTGGTCTGCCACGAGCCGAGCCGCACGACGATGCGCGGTGTCCAGCACCCGCTGCCCTCGATCCGCCAGGTGATCGACCTGACGATCCAGCTCGGCAGCCTGACCAACCCCGGCATCAGGCCCACCGGCATCGCCGTGAACACCCAGGCCCTCGAGGAGGATCCCGCCCGCGCGCTGCTCGAGAAGCTCGGCGCGGAATACGGCCTGCCCGCCACCGACCCGGTGCGCTTCGGCGTCGAGGGCCTCGTCGACCGGCTGATCGCCGAGTTCCCGGAGACCGCGCCGTGAGGCGGCTCGCGGTCGCCGTCGAGCGCTTCCCGATCGCCGGCGCCTTCACGATCAGCCGCGGCAGCCGCACGGAAGCCGTGGTCGTCACCGCGCAGATCGCCGACGCCGAGCGGGCGGTCGCCGGCTGGGGCGAGTGCGTGCCCTATCCGCGCTACGGCGAGAGCGTCGAGAGCGTGGCCGCGGCGATCGAGGCGCAAGGCGACGCGATCGCCGCCGGCCTCGGCCGCGCCGAGCTGCTGGAGCGGATGAAGCCCGGTGCGGCGCGCAACGCGCTCGACTGCGCGCTGTTCGATTTCGAGGCCAAGGCGTCCGGCCGCCCGGCCTGGGAGATCGCCGGGCTCGCGGCGCCGTCGCCGGCCACCACCGCCTACACCCTGAGCCTCGGCACACCCGAGAGCATGGAGGCGGCCGCGCGCGACGCGTCGGCCCGCCCGCTGCTCAAGGTGAAGCTCGGTGGCGCGGGCGACCCCGCGCGCATCGCCGCGGTGCGCCGCGGCGCGCCCGACAGCCGGCTCATCGTCGACGCCAACGAGGCGTGGGGGCCGGAGACGCTCGAGGCCAACCTCGCGGCCTGCCTCGCCGCCGGCGTGACGCTGATCGAGCAGCCGCTGCCGGCCGACGACGACGGGCTTCTGAGCCGGATCGAGCGCCCGATCCCGATCTGCGCCGACGAGAGCCTGCACGACCGCGCCGGGCTCGATCATCTGGCCGGCCGCTACGACGCGATCAACATCAAGCTCGACAAGACCGGCGGCCTCACCGAGGCGATCATGCTCGCCCACGAGGCCCGCGCCCGCGGCCTCTCGCTGATGATCGGCTGCATGGTCGGCACCTCGCTCGCCATGGCCCCGGCGATGCTGCTCGCCCACCACGCCGACACGATCGACCTCGACGGCCCGCTGCTCCTCGCCCGCGACCGCACGCCGGGCCTGCTGTTCGAGGGCAGCACGATCCACCCGCCGGAGCGGGACCTTTGGGGGTGAGGCGCGGCCGCTTTTCCCTTCCCCGCAAAAGAGGGGAGGGAGGGGCGCGCTGGTCGGGCACCGCGATGGTCATGACATCGGGCGCGCTCATTCCGGGGCTGCGAAGCGGAGCCCGGAAACCAGAGCCGCAAGTGGTGCCTCGGTTCGCGCGCACGGCGGTTCTGGATTCCGGGCTCGCCCGCGGCGCCCCGGAATGACGGGTTGGCCCATCCCGGCGCCTACGACGCACCTAGGCCGCCACCGCCTCGATCAGCACCGTGTCGAGCCAGAAGTTTCCGTCCGGCGCGAGGCCGAAATGGTGGGCGACCTCGTCGGGGGCGGTGGCCTGGAGGGCGCGGATCGCGGTGACCAGCGGCTCGGGCGTGCGCATCCGGGCGATCCAGGTGGCGAAGTCCATGCGCAGGCGGCCGTGGGTGATCCTGTCGACGGTGAATCCCGCCTCGGCGAGCATCGCCAGCCACTCGGGCACCGAATAGTCGCGCACGTGCGAGGGATCGCGCAGCAGCTCGACCGCCTGGAGATGGGTGTCGAGGAGGGCGTCGTCCGGGGCGACGATGTCGGCGACGAGCGCCGGCGCGCCGGGCTTGGCCACGCGCCGCGCTTCGGCGAGGCCGGCCCGCACGTCGCGCCAGTGATGCGCGCTGAAGCGGGTCGCGACCGCGTCGAAGGCCGCGTCGGGAAACGGCAGCGCCGCGGCCGAGCCGGCCTCGGTCGCGATGTTGGGCAAGCCGCGCCGGCCCGCTTCCGCCGCCACCGCGGCGAGCATGTCGGGCGAGAGGTCGAGCGCGGTGACCGTGCCGGCATGCGGCGCCATCGCGAAGGCGACGTGGCCGCCGCCGCAGCCGAGATCGAGGGCGCGGGCCGGGCGCACCGTTCGCATGCGCTCGGCGATGCGGTCGAGGTCGGCGCCGGCGGCGTGGACCGCGCTCGCGACGTAGGACGCGGCCTGCGCGCCGAACCGGTCGGCGACGTGGGTCTCGTGGCGGCGCGTGGGGGCGCTCATGGGATCCTCCCTCAGGGCGCCGGCACCAGCGGCGCGAGGCGCGAGAGCCGGAGCGCGACGGCGAGCGCCAGCCCGTAGAGCAGGCCGACGAACGCCACCACGCCGGTCCAGCCGGAATGGGCGAAGAACCAGCCGCCCATCGTGCCGAGCACCGACGAGCCGAGATAGTACAGCGACAGGTACACCGCCGAGGCCTGGGCGCGATCGCGCAGGGCGCGGCGGCCGATCCAGCTGCTCGCCACCGAATGGGCGCCGAAGAAGCCGATGGTGACGACGACGATGCCGAGCACGACGAGCCACAGGCTCTGCGACAGGGTCATCAGGATGCCGGCGATCGCCACGGTGATCGCCAGCCACAGCACCTTGCGCCGCCCGAGCCGGCTCGCGACCTCGCCGGTGAGCGTCGAGCTCATCGTGCCGAACAGGTAGACGACGAAGATCGCGCCGATCGCGGTCTGGCTCAGCGAGAACGGCGGGTCGAGCAAGCGGAAGCCGATGTAGTTGTAGACGCATACGAAGCCGCCCATCAGCAGGAAGGCTTCCGCGAACAGCCACGGCAGGCCGGGATCGCGGAAGTGCTGGCCGAAGGTGCCGGGCACCTCGCGCCAGCGCATCGGGTGGGCGACGAAGCTGCGCGAGGGCGGCAGCGCCCACCAGAACGCGAAGGCCGCGACCAGCGCCAGCACGCCGATGGTGCCGATCCCGAGCCGCCACGAGGCGTGGTCGGCGATGATGCCGGCGATCAGCCGCCCGCACATCCCGCCGACCGCGTTGCCGCCGACGAGCAGGCCCATCGACAGGCCGATCGAGCGCCCGTCCATCTCCTCGCCGAGATAGGCCATCGCCACCGCCGGCAACCCGCTCGCGGCGAGGCCGGTCAGCGCGCGCAGCACCAGGAACCCGTGCCAGCTCGGCACCAGCGCGGCGACGATCGTGAGGAGGGCGGAGGCGAAGAGCGAGGTCAGCATCACCGGCTTGCGGCCGAGCACCTCGGAGATCGGGCTGACGAAGAGCAGCGCCACCGCCAGCACCCCGCAGGGCAGCGACAGGGCGAGGCTGCTCTCGGCCGGCGACACGCCGAAATCGTCGGCATAGACCGGCAGCAGCGGCTGCACGCCGTAGAGCACCGCGAAGGTGGAGAACCCGGCCGCCGCCAGCGCCAGCGCCGTGCGGCGGAAGACCGGCGTGCCCGATCGGATCAGCTCGACGCCGTCGCTCATGCGTTCCTGGTTCCGGCTCCGGTGGCGGCGTCGGTGTTGGGCCGCGTCCCGGGCCGGCGTCAACAGCCGGAGGCACAGGGCGGTTCGATTCCGATGCTTTCCACGGCCGCCCGGCCGACGCACGGATCCCGGAGCCCGCCGCGGCGGCACCGGCGCCGGCCGCGCGACCAGCGTATCGGCCAAGACGATCGCCCGCGGCGAACCCGAAGGCCGGGTATTCGCGGCCGGATGGAAGGGCCGTCACAAGACGTACACGGCCGCTCGATAAGCGTGGCCGCAAGCCCAGAGCGACGAAACGGGCGCTCGCACCGGCACCCGCATCCGCATCACCCGGCGAAACCTGACGGCTCGGGTGCAGAATACGTCATCGATACAACTGGAACGCGCGTTCTACTGGGCCAGCGGCGCAGGGGGCGCGATCGCCCGGTCGTCCGTTTCGACCCCCGCCGCTTGAATGGACCCTCCATGCGCGTTCCGCTCAAGGCCGCCCTCCTCGGCGCGACCGTCCTCCTGCCGGCCCGTGCGGACGCGCAGGCGCTTCCGGCAGGGCCGGCGCCGGGCTTTCCCAACAGCACGTCCGTGAGCCCGGGCACCGTCCTCGACCGCCTGTTCGACAGCTACGGGCGGCTCCTGACGGGCGACCCCGCGGTGCTGACGCAGAACTATCAGACCGTCGCGACGATGACGCAGGCGCGCACCGCCGACCAGACGCTTGCGGCGGTGCGCGACGACCGGACCGCGCAGCCCTACAGCGTGCTCAACGGCCTCGGGCCGCTGACCGGCCTGTATCTCACGGGCGCCGGCGCCTCGTTCGGCGGGACGACGCCCACGCGTCTAACGCCCACCACCTACGCCGCGCCGACGCTGTCCGAATACGCGGCCGACATCGGCCTGGGCACCGGTGCCAGCGCGGGGACGACCACCTTCGGCAACGGAACCGCGACGCCGCTCGCCGCGGCGGTGAGCTTCATCAACAACGTGGTCCGGGCGAACGGCTCGACCGAGCCGGCCAAGCGGATCTTCGAGCGCTACCAGGGCGCGACGCCGGCCGTCGACCTGCTGGACCCCCGCTACGGCAACTACAACGCGATCACGAACCGGACCGCGCTGAGGGCATCCGACACCGCGAGCCTCGTCGTCCCGGCCTACCTGTCGAGCTTCCCCGTCCCCGTCGTCTACGGCACCACGGCGGCCTGGGTCCGCGGCTTCACCGTGACCCGGGCGATGATCGACGCCAACGGCGGAAGACCGCTCACCGCGCCGAACGTCGGCAGTTTCGATGCACCGGGCACCTTCACCCCGGCCACCTTCGGCGTCGGCGACTACGTGCCGGGCGTCGGCACCGCGCCGCGGTCCTACCGCGTCTCGACCTCCGTCAGCGTGCCCACCCTGCTCCAGCCGATCATCAACGGCACCAACCCCTACGCGGACGGCGCCTTTCCGAGCGGCCATACCAATTCCGGCACGCTCCAGGCGCTCGGCGTCGGCTTCCTGGTGCCGCAGCAGTTCCAGGAACTGCTCGCCCGCGCCGCCGACCTCGGCAACGACCGCATCCTCGCCGGCATGCACTCGCCCCTCGACGTGATGGGCGGCCGCATGGAGGCCACCGCGATCGCCGCCACGAACATCTACGCCGCGCTCTACGACGCGAGCGGCAACCGGCTCGATTGGACCAACCCCGCCAACGCCGCGGCCTACGCGGTCTACGAAGCCTACCAGCAGACCCAATCCTACCTCGCGGCCTCCTGCGGGGCCGCGAGCGTGGGCGCCTGCGTGGCGGCTGCGTCGAGCGCCGCCGACCCCTTCGGCGACGCCGCGCAGAACAGGGCGAACTACCGCGCGCGGATGACCTACGGCTTCCAGCCGACGGGCCCGCAGGCCATGATGACCGCCGCGGAGGTCCCGGTCCAGGCGCAGGTCCTGCTCCTCACCCGCTTCCCCTACCTGACCGACGCCCAGCGGACGGACGTGCTGGCCAGCACCGGCCTGCCGTCCGGCTACCCGCTTCTCGACGGGAACACCTACGGCGGCTGGGGACGGATCAACCTCTACGCTGCCAACGACGGCTACGGCGCCTTCGCCAGCACCGTCTCCGTAACCATGGACGCGTCGCAGGGCGGCTACGGCACGAGCGACAGCTGGAACAACGACATCTCCGGCCCCGGCGGCCTGATCAAGAACGGCAGCGGCGCCCTGCGGCTGTCCGGCAACGACACCTATGCCGGCCCGACCCTCGTCAACGGCGGCACCCTGACCGTGGACGGCTCGCTCGTCTCGACGGTCACCGTCGCGGGCGGCCGGCTCGACGGCTCGGGCACGGTGGGGGGCCTCGCCGTGCTGCCGGGCGGCACGGTGGCGCCCGGCCATTCGATCGGCACCCTGACGGTCGCGGGCAGCGCCGCCTTCGCGGCGGGCTCGGCCTATCAGGTCGAGGCCGACGCCGCCGGCCGGTCCGACCGCCTCGCGGTGGCCGGCACCGTCACGCTCGCGGGCGGAACGGTGCAGGTGCTGGCCCAAGCCGGCACCTACGGCCCGCGCACCCGCTACGCGATCCTCGACGCGGCCGGGGGCGTGTCGGGGCGGTTTTCCGGCGCTACGTCGAACTTCGCCTTCCTGACGCCGACGCTCCGCTACGAGCCGACCGCGGTCGATCTGACCCTGACCCGCAACGACGTGGCGTTCTCCGCCATCGCCACGACCCGCAACGCGGCGGCGGTCGCCGACGCGATCCAGGCGGGCGGCCCGGGCGCCGGCGCCTACGCCGCGACCGTCGGGCTGACGACGCCGGAGGCGCAGGGGGCGTTCCGGGCGCTTGCCGGCGACGTCCACGCCTCGGCGGTGTCCGGGTCCTACCAAACCGCGTTCTTCGTCCGCGAGGCGATCCTCGACCGGCTGCGCTGGGGCGTCACCCCCGGTTCGGCGGACGGGCCGAGCTTCGGCGACCTGCCGGCGCGCTATTCCGCCGACCTGCCGGAAAGCCGGCCGCCGGTCGCCTCCGTGCCGATGCGGATCCTCGACCCGACCGTGGTCGGCGTCTGGGGCCAGGGCTTCGGCGCCTTCGGCGGCGCCGGCGGCGGCAACGCCTTCGGCCTCGACCGGACGCTGGCGGGCTTCGCCGCCGGCCTCGACCTGCGCCTGCCGAGCGGGTTCAGGCTCGGGCTCGTCGGCGGCTACGCCGAGAGCGCCCTCGACACCGCCGGCCGCCGCGAATCGGCCGGCGTCACCGGCGGCTTCGGCGGCGTCTACGGCGGCTACGAGCTCGGCCCGGTCTCGGTGCGGCTCGGCGCGGTCTACGCCGACGAATCCCTGCGCACCCGCCGCACCGTCGTCGTTCCGGGCGTGTCCGACACGCCGTCCGGCCGCTACGGCGGCAGCACGGTGCAGGGCTTCGGCGAGATCGGCTACCGGTTCCTCGTCGGAGCGCCCGCGCCGGCCGTGCCGGTGGACGCGGAACTGGGCGTGCCGGTGCGATCGGCCCCGACCTACGTCGAGCCCTTCGTCGGTGGCGCCTATGTCGGCATCCACCGCGACCGCTTCGCGGAGACCGGCGGCGTCGCCGCCCTGACCGGGTCCGCCCGCGACTACGACCTCGGTGCCCTGACGGCGGGCCTGCGCGGGCAGGCGGCGTTCGACCTCGGCCTCGGCCTGCCGCTCTCGGCGCACGCGCTCCTCGGCTACCGCCGGGCGTACGGCGACGTGGTGCCGAAAGCGCTGCTCGCCTTCGGTGCGGGCCCGAGCTTCCTCTCGGCGGGCGTCCCGATCGATCGGGACGCGGTGGTGGCGGAGGTCGGCCTCGACCTGCGCCTGGCTTCCGGCGTGACCTTCGGCGCGGCCTATACCGGCCAGACCGGCGCGCGGGCGCAGGACCACGCGGTAAAGGGCAACCTCACCTGCTGGTTCTGATCCGGCCTGTCGACGGATGCCGGCCCGGGGCGGGCCGGCATCACACCCATCCTATCGCGGCGGGGGAGCCGCCGGGGGCGCCCCGCTCTGCTGCAGCAGCGGGGTGATGCGGCGGACCGTGACCCGGCGGTTCTCGCGCGAGGCGTTCTGCGTGTTCACCTTCAGGTACTGCTCGCCGTAGCCCTGCGTGGTCAGGTTCTCGGGCGGCACCTGGAAGTTCTGGGTCAGCACCGTCGCGACCGACTGCGCCCGCCGATCCGACAGCGACAGGTTGTCGACGTCGGCGCCGACCGCGTCGGTGTAGCCCTCGATCAGGAACACCTCCTGCGGGTTGGCGCGGATCGCCTGGTTGATCGCCGCCGCGATCGTCGAGAGCCGGGCGGCCTGGTCGGGCGTGACCGTGAACGAGGCGGTGTCGAAGGTGATCGTGTCGATGTCGACGCTGCGCATCCGGGCGCGCAGCTGCGGGCTGTAGCGGACCTGATCCAGCGTGTAGCGCCGGTCGACCGCCACCACCGGCGGGGCCGACAGGGCCTCGTAGACCGCGCGCTCGTCGGCCGCGCCGTAATCCACCACGTAGCGCTCGCGCGGGATGCGGATGTCGGGCGGCGGCAGGTCGACCACGTCCTCGTAGATCGGGCGCGGGGCGCCGCCGTAGCTGTTGTCGATCAGCACGACCTCGCGGCCGTCGCGGAAGCGGCGGTAGCGGCGCAGCATCCGGCCGTCGTCGTCCACCACCGTTACGATCTGCTCGCCGCCGGGACGGTCGAGATAGGTGTAGGTGTCCGGCCCGCGCCGCTCGCTGCGGTAGCCGCCGCCGCCGATATCGCGGAAGCGCTCGTTCTCGTCGTGGCGGATGAAGTAGTTGTTCTGATCGCGCACGATGATGCGGCCGGGCTCGCGGATGTAGGTCCGCCCGTCCTCGTTGAACTCGCGGCGGTCGCGACGCACGCGGTCGTAGTCGCGCACGTCCTCGTCGTCGGTGCTGAAGCCGCCGGGGATGTAGCCGGGACGGCCGGGACGGTTGAAGCCGTCGCGGTCGCGGTCGCCGACGCGGCCCGTCGGCACGCCGCGCGGATCGTAGCCCGGCTGCGTGTCGGAGCCGCGCAGTCCCGGCTGGCCGGGATTGCCCTGGCCCGGGCCGAACGGGCCGGCGCCCTGCGGCGGGACCGGCCGTCCGGGCACACCGGGGCCGGCGTTCGGGGCGGCATTGGGCGGGGCGGCATTGGGTGGGGTGGCATTGCGATTGCCATTCGGGCCGCCGGGGCGGCCCGGCCCGCCGGCGGCGCCGGGGGGCTCGACGGCATCGGGACGCTGGACCGGACGGCCCGGAACGCCGGGGCGCGCGTTCGGCGCCACCGCCCCGGGCTGCGCCGGCGGCGCGCCCGGCACCGTCGCGGGCGGCGTGCCGGGCGGGGTGGCGCGATCCTGCGGGCCGCCTTCGCCCGGGCGTGCGCCGGGCGGCTGCACCGGCCGGCCGGGAACGCCGGGCGCCGCG
>NZ_JAKSXU010000157.1:0-458 GCF_022829325.1 Methylobacterium sp. J-092
CGCGCCTGTCGGGCGCTCGGACAGCATCGCTCGACGCAGCGCAAGGTACCGCGGGGCCGCGACGATGAAGAGGCGCTAACGGCCGATCTCGTGGCGTTGGCTGAGAAGTACGGACGCTATGGCTACCGCAAGATCAGCGCATTGCTGAAGGCGGCCGGTGGGTTCGTCAACGACAAGCGCGTCGAGCGCATTTGGCGGCGTGAGGGTCTGAAGGTCCCAGCCAGACAGCCCAAGCGGGGGGGGACTTGGGACACGAACGGCCCTGGCGTCGGCCTTCGCCCGAAAACCGCAAATAAGGGTTGTCGTACGGATTCGTTCAGGGCCGGCCGGCAGGTGGGAGGCAAAATCGGGTTGCCCAACGTGGTGAAGGATTCAACCAAGAATTCCTGGCGAATCCGGTTCGCCGGAAGGCGGAAGCAAACGGCCTCCTCCGTGGTGCCTTCGGATCGGTTCATCTT
>NZ_JAKSXU010000032.1:0-44890 GCF_022829325.1 Methylobacterium sp. J-092
ACACGCCTCTCACACCGCCTAGGACGCTGGTGCCGGACGCCAGTACGCCCTGACGACCTACCCCTTCCTGAACTTCTTCCGCTCCTCTGCGGTGACTCTGAAGGTCGAAGGCCTGTACGTGAACCTCGACAAGGGGGGCCGCAACAACGGCCCCTTCGCCTCCAACTCGACCGGCACCCTGACGCTAACCTCGCCGGGCGTGACCGTCGTGCAGAGCGGCCTGAAACGCAACAACAGCACCGAGTTCGCTGTCGTGCGCGCCGGCCTGAACTACAAGTTCGGCTCGTACTAGGACCTGCCGGATCCGCCGCGGCTCGCCCAGAGCCGCGGTTCGACCCGACCCGAGAAGCCCGGCCGAAAGGCCGGGCTTTTTTCGTCGTCGGATCGCGGGCATGAAAAAGCCCGGCCTCGCGGCCGGGCTCCGATCGGACCGCCGTGCCGGGCCGCTCAGATGTCGAGGTCGGTCTTCTCGGCGAAGGCGGCTCGCTCGGAAATGAAGGTGAAGCGGGCTTCCGGCTTGTTGCCCATCAGGCGCTCGACCGCGTCGCCGGTCGATTCGCGCGCCTCGTCGAGGACGG
Source organism: Methylobacterium sp. J-092 (assembly GCF_022829325.1). Taxonomy (NCBI): domain Bacteria; kingdom Pseudomonadati; phylum Pseudomonadota; class Alphaproteobacteria; order Hyphomicrobiales; family Methylobacteriaceae; genus Methylobacterium; species Methylobacterium sp. J-092. The sequence goes on from NZ_JAKSXU010000032.1 coordinate 579, forward strand.
CGACGCGCATCAGGATGCGCTTCTTCGGGTCCATCGTCGTCTCCTTCAGCTGCGCCGGCATCATCTCGCCCAGCCCCTTGAAGCGGCTGATCTCGACCTTGCCGTTCTTGAACACCGTCTTGATCAGCTGCTCCTTATGCGAGTCGTCGCGGGCGTAGGCCGTCTTGGTGCCCTGCTGCAGCCGGTAGAGCGGCGGCATCGCGAGGTAGAGGTGGCCCTTGTCGATGAGCTTCGGCATCTGCCGGTAAAAGAAGGTGATCAGCAGCGAGGCGATGTGGGCGCCGTCGACGTCGGCGTCCGTCATGATGATCACCTTATCGTAGCGCAGCTCCTCGTCGCGGTACTGACCGCCCGTGCCGCAGCCGAGCGCCAGGGTCAGGTCGCCGATGAGCTGGTTCGCACCGAGCTTGTCGCGGCTGGCCGAGGCAACGTTCAGGATCTTGCCGCGCAGCGGCAGGATCGCCTGCGTGGCCCGGTCGCGCGCCTGCTTGGCCGAGCCGCCGGCCGAGTCGCCCTCGACGATGAAGATCTCCGAGCCCGCGGTGCCGGCGGCCGAGCAATCGGCGAGCTTGCCGGGGAGCCGCAGCTTGCGCGTCGCGGTCTTGCGCGCAACCTCCTTCTCCTGGCGTCGGCGCAGGCGCTCCTCGGCCCGGTCGATCACCCAGTCTAGCACCTTGTTGGCCTGGGCCGGCGACGCGGCGAGCCAATGGTCAAAGGCGTCGCGGATCGCGGTCTCGACGATGCGCGACGCCTCGACGGTGGCGAGCTTGTCCTTGGTCTGGCCCTGGAACTCCGGCTCGCGGATGAAGACCGACAGCATGGAGGCGCAGGTCGCCATCACGTCGTCGGTGGTCACCGCCGTCATGCGCTTGGCCTGGTTCACCCGCTCGGCGTGCTCGCGCAGCGCCCGCAGCAGCGCGACGCGCAGGCCAGATTCGTGGGTGCCGCCCTCGGGCGTCGGGATGGTGTTGCAGTACGAGGCGGAGACGCCGTCGTCGTGGACCATCCAGGCCACGGCCCATTCGAGCGAGCCGTGCGAGCCGGGCTTTGTAATCTTGCCGGAGAAAATCGCGTCGGTGACGAGCTCCTTGCCCTCGATGTCGCGGGCGAGGTAGTCGCGCAGGCCGCCGGGGAAGCGGTGCACCGCCTCGGCCGGGATGTCGGTGCCCTCGATCAGCGCCGGCGCACACCGCCACCGGATCTCGACGCCGCCGAACAGGTAGGCCTTCGAGCGCGCCATCTTGAACAGGCGGCGCGGGTCGAACGCCAGCGAGCCGAAGATCTGCGAGTCGGGATGGAAGCGGATGCGCGTGCCGCGCCGGTTCTGCACCCGCCCGACGGTTTCCAACCCGCCCTGCGCATGACCGCGCGAAAAACTCTGGCGGTAGAGCGTCTGGTTGCGCGCGACCTCGACCTCCAGGAGGTCGGACAGCGCGTTCACCACCGAGATGCCGACGCCGTGCAGGCCGCCGCTGGTCTCGTAGACCTTCGAGTCGAACTTCCCGCCCGCATGCAGCGTCGTCATGATGACTTCGAGCGCGGACTTGCCGGGAAACTTCGGGTGCGGGTCGATCGGGATGCCGCGGCCGTTATCGGTGACGACGAGCGCGCCCGTCTCCTCCAGCTCGACCTCGATGAAGCTGGCGTGGCCCGCCACCGCCTCGTCCATCGAATTGTCGATCACCTCCGAGAACAGGTGGTGCAGCGCCCGCTCATCGGTGCCGCCAATATACATGCCGGGCCGGCGCCGCACCGGCTCCAGCCCTTCCAGCACCTCGATGTCGGATGCGGTGTAGCCGGCCTCCGGACCGGCGAGCGGCTCGAGCGCCGCCATCGGCGCCGTCGGCTTGCGCCGGCGCTCGGACGAGGGCAGGGGCGCGGCGGGCGAGGGATCCGTGGCCGAAGGCTTGGCCGGCGAAGAATGGGCTAGCGAAGAATGGGCAGCGGCCTTCGCGCCCGGCCCGAACAGGTCGATGGGGGCGTCGCTCAACCGACGGGCTCCAGGCTTCGGGTCACGTCTCGCATGGGCTTTCATCCGCTCACGATACCGGAACAAAACGGAAACATCAAAGGCGATCGCAGGCCGAATCCGCTATGCAGCTTCGCATGTGCAGCGCGAACCCTCCAAACGCTGCGATGCAACCGTCATCGGGGTGATGCGCAGATCCGGTTAAGATCGCCTCACGCTGCAATTTCGCGCGGAACCGGCGGCATGATCATGCATTATATCACAAGATCTTTGCCGTAACGAGGGCTGGGACGCCGACGATGACGACTGCTTCGATCGAAGCCCGAACCCTGATCCTCGCCCGCCTCGAGCGCGCCGCCGGGCAAGCCTTCGGATGCGAGCAGGACGCTGCGCCCGTCTCTCGCGCGGCCTTCGTCAATCCGACGACGATCGCCCTGGCGACCTTCGCGACGGCCTTCGCCGCGACGATCAGCTACCTCGTCTGAGACCCGCGACGCGCCTGACGCGGACCGCCGGCAAGCCGCGCCGCCGGCGGTTCAGCCGCTGGCCTTCTTGCTCGCGGCCGGCTTCGCAGCGGCCTTGCCCGCAGCGGCCTTCGGCGTGGCGGGCTTCTTCGCGGCGGGTTTGGCGGAGGTTTTGGAACCGGTCTTCACCGTCCCGACCTCGCCGTCCTTGGCCGCCTTTGCCGGCTTGCGCGCCGTGGCCTTCGCACCCCGCGCCGGCGCGGCCTTGCGGCCGCGGCTCGGCTTGCCCCCGCCGGCCGCGCGCTTGGCGTTGACGAGGTCGATGCCCTCGGCGAGCGTCAGCGCCTCGGCGGCCATCGATTTCGGCAGGGTCGCGTTGACCTCGCCGTCGGTGACGTAGGCGCCGTACTTGCCGGCCTTCACCACCAGCTCGCGACCCGTCGCCTCGTCCTTGCCGATCGGGCGGCCGGGATCCGAGGACGGGCGGCCGCGGCCGCCGCCCTGTTCCTTGGCGACGATCAGGTCGATCGCCCGGTTGGCGCCGACCTCGAGCACGTCGTCGTCCTTGCCCAGGTTCGCGTAGGTCTTGCCGTGCTGGACGTAGGGCCCGAACCGGCCGAGATTGGCCAGGATCGGCTCGCCGGTCTCCGGGTGACGGGCGACCTCGCGCGGCAGCGACAGCAGCCGCAGCGCCTTCTCCAGGTCGACCATCGACGGCGTCACGCCCTTCGGCAGCGACGAGCGCTTAGGCTTGGCCGCGTCCTTCTCGGTCGAGGCCTCGCCGAGCTGGACGAACGGGCCGAACCGTCCGTCGCGGATCGTCACCGGCAATCCGCTCACCGGATCGTTGCCGAGCACCCGCGTGCCGGGCGGGCTGCCGTCCGGCGATGAGCCGTCGCCCTCGCCCTCAATGCCCGCGGCCGAGAGCTGCCGGGTGAACTTGCATTCCGGGTAGTTCGAGCAGCCGACGAAGGAGCCGAACTTGCCGAGCTTCAGCGAGAGCTGGCCCGAGCCGCAGGTCGGGCAGGTGCGCGGGTTCGAGCCGTCGGCCTTCTCGGGGAAGATGTGGTCGCCGAGAAGCGTGTTCAGCGCCTCCAGCACCTCGGTGACGCGCAGCTCCTTGGTGCCGCCGACGGCGGCCGAGAAGTCGCGCCAGAAGTCGCGCAGCACGTCGCGCCAATCGATCTCGGCGTTCGAGACCCGGTCGAGCTGGCCTTCGAGGTCCGCGGTGAAGTCGTACTCGACGTAGCGCTTGAAGAAGCTCTCGAGGAAGCCGGTCACGAGCCGGCCCTTGTCCTCGGGCTGCAGGCGCTTCTTCTCGATCTTGACGTATTCGCGGTCGCGCAGGGTCTGGAGCACCGCGGCGTAGGTCGAGGGCCGGCCGATGCCGAGCTCCTCCATGCGCTTGACGAGGCTGGCCTCGGAGAAGCGCGGCGGTGGCTCGGTGAAGTGCTGGGTCGAGGCGATGCGCTCGCGCTTCAGCGCCTCGCCGGCCGTCATCGGCGGCAGGCGCTTGCCGTCCTCGTCCTCCTCGTCGTCCTTGCCCTCCTGGTAGAGGGTGAGGAAGCCGTCGAACTTCACGACCTGACCGGTGGCGCGCAGGTCGATCCGGCGCGGGCCGACGCTGGCGGTCACGTCGACCGTGGTGCGCTCCAGCTCGGCCGACTCCATCTGGCTGGCGACGGTCCGCGTCCAGATCAGGTCGTAGAGCTTGGCCTGCTCGGGATCGAGCATCCGCGCGACCTGCTTCGGCAGCCGGCCCATGTCGGTCGGGCGCACGGCCTCGTGGGCCTCCTGCGCGTTCTTGGCCTTGGCGCTGTAGCGGCGCGGCACGCCCGGGACGTACTTGTCGCCGAACTCGCGGCCGATGACCCGGCGCGCGTCGGCGATGGCCTCGGGCGCCATGTCGACGCCGTCGGTCCGCATGTAGGTGATCAGGCCCACCGTCTCGCCGCCGATGTCGACACCCTCGTAGAGCTTCTGGGCGACGCGCATGGTCTGCGCCGGCGCCATCCCGAGCTTTCGCGACGCCTCCTGCTGCAGCGTCGACGTCGTGAAGGGCGGCTGCGGATGGCGCTTGGCGGGCTTCGCCTCGACCGAGGCCACCTGGAACGTCGCGAGCTCGAGGTCGCGCTTGAACGCGGCCGCATCCTCGCCATTGCCGACGTCGAGGCGCTGGATGCGCTTGCCGTCGGCCCCGACGAGGCGAGCCTCGAACACGCCGCCGTCGGCGGTCGAGAGGGTCGCGACCAGCGACCAGTACTCGCGCGGCTTGAAGCGCTCGATCTCGACCTCGCGCTCGCAGACGAGCCGCAAGGCCACCGACTGCACGCGGCCGGCCGAGCGGGCGCCGGGGAGCTTGCGCCACAGCACCGGCGACAGGTTGAAGCCGACGAGGTAGTCGAGCGCCCGGCGCGCCAGGTAGGCGTCGACCAGCGCCTGATCGATCTGGCGCGGCTGCCGCATCGCCGTCTCGACCGACGCCTTGGTGATCGCGTTGAAGGTGACGCGCTCGACCGGGATGCCCTTCAGCACCTTGCGGGCGGTCAGCGCCTCCAGCACGTGCCAGGAGATCGCCTCGCCCTCGCGATCCGGGTCGGTCGCCAGGATCAGCTTGTCCGCGCCCTTCACGGCGCGGGCGATCTCGGACACCTGCTTCGAGCCGCGGGCGTCGAGCTCCCAGATCATGTTGAAATCGGCTTCGGGATCGACCGACCCGTCCTTGGCCGGAAGGTCGCGGATGTGCCCGAACGAGGCGATGACTTCATAGTCGCGGCCAAGATACTTGTTGATGGTCTTGGCTTTGGCCGGCGACTCGACGACGACGACTTTCATGGACGAAACAGCCTCTCGTCAAAGCCCGAGCAGCGGCAGGAACGCACCAATTGTTGGGTTTCGCGCCGCGGCCGGGCCGGACCTGCGCGGGGCATGAAGTGGTTCATGCCCCGCGGGTTGTCAAATGGGGGGCTGTTCGGGGCGCCTGCCGCGAGGCGCGTACGGGTGGGCATTCTCCCCCCCTTTGCGGGGGAGGGGGCCGGTCTCAGATGCCGGCGTACCATTCGTAGCCGCGGTCCTCCCAGTAGCCGCCCTGGCCGTCGCCGATCCTGGCCAGCGATTCGACTACCTCGATCCGCATCACGTACTTGGCCTGCTTGTAGCCGAGCTGCCGCTCGAGCCGCAGGCGCAGGGGCGCGCCGTTCGAGACCGGGAGCGGCTTTCCGTTGAGGTCGTAGGCGAGGATCGTCTGCGGGTGGAAGGCGTCGGTGAGGTCGATGCTCTCGTAGTAGCGGATCGGCGTGCGCGTCTCCTCGGGCTCCTCGGCCGGGGCACCGCCCCAGGCGTCGGCATCGTTGCCCGCGGCCGCCACCTGGACGTGGCGCACCGCGCTCGGGTTCTCCGGCTGCAGGAACGCGCCGTCTTTGCCGCCTTCGAGGCCGCCGCCGGCATATTCGAGCGTGTCGGCGCAGTGGAACACGACGTAGCGCGCCTGCGGCTTCAGCCCGGCGCGGTTCAGCACCTCAGCCAGCGGCACGCCGGACCATTTTCCGATGCAGCTCCAGCCCTCGACGCAATCGTGCCGGGTCGTCTGCGTCCGCGACGGCAGCGCGCGGAGGTCGGCGAGGCCGAAGCTCTGCGGTCGCTCGACGAGGCCCCCGACCTCGAGCTTGAAGGTCGAGAAGTTCGAGGCCGCAAGCGCCTTGTAGGCCTTGTCCGGCGGGTCGATCGTGCCGTTCGGCTTGAACACCGCCGAGATCTCGGAATCCGGGAATTCCTTCGCCAGCGAGGCGTTCGAGAGCAACAGGCGCTGCACGAACAGGTTGGCGTCCTCGCCGGCCTTCAGCGTCCGCGGGCCGTAGGCGGACCCGGCGAAGCGGTCGCAGCCGGCGAGCATCGCGGTGCCGCCGAGCGCGGCGACGGTGGTGAGGAAGCGGCGGCGGTCGAGGTTGCTCATCGCGGGGTCGCTCCGTCCTTCTCGATCGCGAACCAGCCGGTGACCATGCCGCGCATGTTGTTCCAGAAGCCCGAGACCAGCACCAGCACCACGTGCACGATCACGAACAGCACCAGGAGGTTGGCCACGATGAAGTGGATCGTGCGCGCCGACTGCCGGCCGCCGAACACGTCGACCAGCCAGGGCCAGGCGGCATCCATGCCCGGCGACATCGCGAGGCCGGCCAGCACCATCACCGGCAGAAGGCCGGCGATCACGGCGAGGTACGTCAGCTTCTGCAGCACGTTGTAGCGCTTGGCCTCCTCGCCCTTGGGGAAGTGCAGCGTGAGATGCTCGCGCACCGAGCCGCCGAAGTCGCGGATCTGGTCGCCGTCCGGGATCACCCGCCGGCGAAGCTGCCCCGACACCAGCCCGTAGAGCAGGTAGATCGCCCCGTTGATCACCAGCGCCCAGGCGAACAGGAAGTGCCAGCGCCGCGCGGTGGCGAGATCCTGCCCCGAGGGGATCGTGCTCCACGACGGGAAGGCCCGGTCGGTCATCTGGCCCTGGTCCTTCGAGAGCCCGAGCACGCCGGTGGTGTCGAAGGTGCGGCCGCCGATCGTCACGATGCCGCGGGCGTTGCCCTTGGCGTCGGTGTCGCTGGTGATCGCCAGCGCCGGGGTGTCGAAGGTCGACTTCGCGCCCCAGTACAGGGCCGGATGCGCGTTGAAGATCTGCAGCCCGCTCATCAGCAGGATCAGCAGGGAGGCGGCGTTGAGCCAGTGCGCGACGCGGATCACCAGCGGATGCCGGTAGATCGCCTCGCGGCGGGGCGTCGCGGTGCCGGAGGGAATCGCCGGGGAAGCTGCCAAGGGAGTGTCACCTGATTGTCCGAGTGGCGACCACTTCGCCGCCTCGTCTCGGCTGGTTACGTATCGCCGCCGCCGAAAGTTGCCAGCCCGGTACCGCGCCGCGCGCTTGCCGTCGCATCGGGCGCGACCTATCACGCGAGGCGATGAGCCAGCCGACGCACCCGAACTATCCCCACCGGCATCTCCTCGGGATAGAGGGCCTGTCGCGCCCCGACATCGAGGGGCTGCTCGACCGGGCGGACGCGGCGGTGGCGATCTCCCGTCAGGTTGAGAAGAAGCGCGCGACGCTGCGCGGTCGCACCCAGATCAACCTGTTCTTCGAGCCCTCGACCCGCACGCAATCCTCGTTCGAGCTCGCCGGCAAGCGCCTCGGCGCCGACGTGATGAACATGTCGGTGGCCTCGTCCTCGGTGAAGAAGGGCGAGACGCTGATCGACACCGCGGCGACGCTGAACGCCATGCGGCCCGACATCATCGTGGTGCGCCACCATTCGGCCGGCGCCGTGCACCTGCTCGCGCGGAAGGTCGACTGCTCGGTGGTCAATGCCGGCGACGGCGCCCACGAGCACCCGACGCAGGCGCTGCTCGACGCGCTGACCATCCGCCGCAACAAGGGGCGGATCGAGGGGCTTCGCGTCGCGATCTGCGGCGACGTGCTGCACAGCCGCGTCGCGCGCTCGAACCTGATCCTGCTGCAGGCGCTGGGTGCGCGCGTCCGCGTGATCGCCCCGTCGTCGCTCCTGCCCGCCGGCATCGAGCGCTTCGGCGTCGAGGTCTTCACCGACATGCGCAAGGGCCTCGACGGCTGCGACATCGTGATGATGCTGCGCCTGCAGCGCGAGCGCATGAACGGCTCGTTCGTGCCCTCGGTGAAGGAGTATTTCCGCTATTTCGGCCTCGACGCCGACAAGCTCGCGCTCGCCGCTCCCGACGCCCTGGTGATGCATCCCGGCCCGATGAACCGCGGCGTCGAGATCGCCTCCGACATCGCCGACGGGGCGCAGTCGCTGATTCGCGAGCAGGTCGAGATGGGCGTCGCCGTGCGCATGGCGGTGATGGAAGCGCTGGCCTCGCATCTGCCGAACGCGTGATGGCCATGACCGAACAAGCTCAGATCCTCACCAACGCCACCCTCCTCGACCCGGCCGACGGCCGCGAAGGGCCGGGCCATGTCCTGATCCGCGACGGCCGCATCGCCGACATCGCCTGGGGCGCGGCGCCCGGCCTGCCGGAGGGCGCGCGGACGATCGACTGCGCCGGCCACGTGCTGGCGCCGGGCCTGATCGACATGCGCGCCTTCGTCGGCGAGCCCGGCGCCGAGCACCGCGAGACCCTGGCGAGCGCCAGCGCCGCGGCGGCAGCCGGCGGGGTCACGACGCTGGTCTGCATGCCGGACACCAATCCGGTGATCGACGGGCCGGCGATCGTCGACTTCGTGCTGCGCCGCGCCCGCGACACGGCCTGCGTCAACGTCCTGCCGGCGGCGGCGATCACCAAGGGGCTTGCCGGCCACGAGATGACCGAGTTCGGCCTGCTCCAGGAAGCCGGCGCCGTCGCCTTCACCGACGGGCTCCGCGCCGTCACGCACGCGCAGGTGATGCGGCGGGCGATGACCTACGCCCGCGACTTCGGCGCGCTACTGATGCAGCACGTCGAGGAGCCCGACCTCGTCGGCGAGGGCGTGATGAACGAGGGCGAGCTGGCCTCGCGGCTCGGGCTGATGGGCATCCCGCGCGAGGCCGAGACGATGATGCTGGAGCGCGACCTCCGCCTCGTCCGCCTCACCGGCGCGCGCTACCACGCGGCGATGATCTCCTGCGCCGACTCGGTCAAGATCGTGCGCCGGGCCAAGCACGACGGATTGCCGGTGACCTGCGGCGCCTCGATCAACAACCTCGTCCTGAACGAGGGCGACATCGGGCACTACCGCACCTTCTGCAAGCTTTCGCCGCCCTTGCGCGGCGAGGCCGACCGGCAGGCGCTGGCGGCGGCGCTGAACGAGGGCGTGATCGACGTCGTCGTCTCCGATCACAACCCGCAGGACGTCGAGACCAAGCGCCTGCCCTTCGCCGAGGCTGCCGACGGCGCGCTCGGGATCGAGACCCTGCTCGGCGCCGCGCTCCGCCTCGTGCGCGCCGGCGACGTCACGCTCGCGCGCCTGCTCGCGGCGCTGTCGGCGAATCCGGGGCGCATCCTCGGGCGCGAATCCGGTCGGCTCGCGGTCGGCGCCCCGGCCGACCTTGTGCTGATCGATCCGGACGTGCCCTACGTGCTCGACAAGCGGACCCTGAAGTCGCGCTCGAAGAACTCGCCGTTCGACGAGGCGCGGATGCAGGGCGCCGCGGTGCTGACGCTCGTCGGCGGCCGGATCGTCCACCGCTCGGCCGACCTCGCGGCGGCCGCATGAGCGCGCTGTCGGACATCGCCTGGCCGGTCGTCCTCGGCTGCCTGGCGCTCGGCTACGCCCTCGGCTCGATCCCGTTCGGGCTCGTCTTCACGCGGCTTGCCGGCCTCGGCGACGTGCGGGCGATCGGGTCGGGCAACATCGGCGCGACCAACGTGCTCCGCACCGGCCGCAAGGGGCTCGCCGCCGCGACGCTGCTCGGCGATGCCCTGAAAGGCACCGCGGCGGTGCTGATCGCGCAGCGGTTCGGCCAAGGCACCAGCGACGGGACCGGCGCGTGGCCGGCGCTCGCGGCCGGGCTCGGCGCTTTTCTCGGGCATCTCTTCCCGGTCTGGCTCAGGTTCAGGGGCGGCAAGGGCGTCGCGACCTTCCTCGGGGTGCTGCTCGCCCTAAGCCCGCCGGCGCTGCTCGCCTTCGCGGCGATCTGGCTCGGCCTCGCCTTCGCCCTGCGCTACTCGTCGCTCGCGGCGCTCGCAGCCTCGGCCGCGACCCCTATCATTCTGTGGGCCTTGAACGATCCGGCGCGCGCGGGCCTCTTCCTCGTCCTCGGCCTGCTGTTATGGTGGAAGCACGCGCCCAACATCCGCCGGCTGGTCGACGGCACCGAGGGACGGATCGGTCAGAAGGGCTGAGACCCCTTCGGGGGAAGGCCCGTGCAGCTCACCGACGCACAAAGGCTCGACTGGCTCCGCCTGATCCGAACCGAAGGGGTCGGGCCGCGCACGTTCCGCAGCCTGATCAGCCGCTTCGGCGGCGCGGCCGGCGCCCTCGCGGCCCTGCCGGACCTGACCGCGCGCCGGGGACGGCGCCTCGTGCCGCCGGCGCGCGCCGAGGCCGAGGCGGAAATCGCGGCAGCGTGCCGCCTCGGTGCCCGCATCGTCGCGATGGGCGAGGCGGGCTACCCGAAGATCCTTCAGGCGGCCGATTCCGCGCCGCCCCTCGTCGCGGTGCGCGGATCCGCCGACGCGCTTTCAAGGCCGGCGGCGGCGATCGTCGGCTCGCGCAACGCCTCAGCCGCCGGGCTCGCCTTCACCGAGCGGCTGGCGCGCGGTCTCGGCGAAGCGGGGCTCGTCGTCGTCTCCGGCCTGGCCCGCGGGATCGACGCCCGCGCGCACAAGGCGTCCGCCGCGACCGGCACCGTCGCGGTGCTCGCGGGCGGCCACGACAAGATCTATCCGGCCAACCATGCCGGCATCGTCGAGGCGATCCTGGAGGCGGGCGGGGCGGTGATCGCCGAGATGCCGATGGGCTGGGTGCCGCGCGGGCGCGACTTCCCGAGGCGCAACCGCATCATTTCGGGGCTGGCCTACGGCACCGTGGTGGTCGAGGCGGCACGCCGTTCGGGCTCGCTGATCACCGCGCGCTTCGCCCTCGAGCAGGGTCGCGAGGTCTTCGCGGTGCCGGGCTCTCCGCTCGACCCGCGGGCGGAGGGCACCAACGACCTGATCCGCCAGGGGGCGACGCTCGTCGCCGAGGTCGAGCACGTCCTCGCCGCCATCGCACCGCTGATCGAACGCGGCAACGACCCCGACCGGGTGCCGGCGCTCCCGCGACCGGACCTCGCCGACCAGCCGGACTTCTGGGACGAGATCGACCTCGATGACGGCGCCGCGCCGATGCCGGCTGCGCCGTTCGAGGCGCCGGAACCGGCAGAGCCGGTGAGCGACCGGGAGACGCTCGTCGCCGCGCTCAGCCCGACGCCGGTCGGCACCGACGAGCTTGCGCGTGCCACCGGGCTCTCCGTGCGCCGCGTCCAGACCACGCTGCTTGAGCTCGAGCTCGACGGGCGGATCGAGCGGCACGGCAGCGGGATGGTGTCGCTGATCGGCTGAGCCGCAGCCGGCGAGACGCGCGCAAGCGCTCAGAACGGGTCGTCGTCCTCGGACTCGACCAGCCCCCGCATCCGGTCGAGGCAGCCCTGCAGGATGTAGGCGGCGGCGAGCTTGTCGACGAGCGCGCCGCGCTTGGCCCGCGAGGTGTCGGCCGCGATCAGCGCACGCGTGACGACGGCGGTCGAAAGGCGCTCGTCGTAGAACAGGACCGGCAGGTCGAGGAGCGGCTTGAGGTTGCGCACGAACGAGCGCGTCGATTGCACCCGCACGCCCTCGCTGCCGTCCATGTTGAGCGGCAGCCCGATCACCAGCCCGCCGACCGCGTGCTGCTCGCAGAGGAAGCGCAGCCGCGCGACGTCGGGCGTGAACTTCACCCGCTTGATCGTCTCCAGGGGCGACGCGATCTGGCGGCCGAGATCCGACAGGGCGAGCCCGATCGTCTTGGTGCCGAGATCGATGCCGATCAGCCGGGGGCCGCCGCGCGAGGCCTCGGCGAAGGCGCGTAACGTGTCCTCGTCCATCGTATCCCGTTCCGCTCGCGCCCTATGCCGGCTCGCCGGGCGGGCTCGCCTCGCCGGCCCGCGCCATCACCGCCGCCTCGATGCCCTCGAAGGTCGAGGCCAGCGGCGGGGTGCCGTCGCCGAGCACGTCGAGGATCGTCAGGCCCTGCGTGCGCCGGAAGAACGCGTCGAGGCTGTCGCCGCCGAAGCGGACGGTTTCGAGATCCGCGGCCATCACCCAGATCGGGTACTCGCCCGCGCCGGCGACGTCCCAGAACAGGAAGCTGCCGTCCTCGCCTTCGCCGAAGAAGCAGGCGCGTGCGAGCCGCGACAGGTCGTTGTCCTCGATCGCGAACCGGTGCGGCGCGTCGGCGGCCGAGAGCGCCGCGATCGCCGCGTTGATGCTGTCGGCGATGATCTCCGCCCGCGTCACCAGGTCGGCCGCCGGGTAGGGCAGGGGCGTGGCGATCCGGAAATGGCCGTTGGCGAGGCCGGCGCCGCAGTCACGGCAGAAGCTGCGATACGATTCGGGCAGCGCGAAGCCGAGCTCGGCCTCCGCCCGCGCGATCTCGGCGTCGCTCGAGCGTGCGCCCGGATGAAGCCGCTCGAACACCGTGTTCCACATCGCGCTCACGCTCCATCCACAGCCGTTAACCGCGTCGCGAGTTTGCCGTGGCCGACAACGCAGCGCTTCCCTCATAACGATGGTTAAGGTTTCGTTAAGCCCGCAGCGGAGGCAATCGTGCGCGCCATCGGTTCTCTCGTCCCCCACGCGTCCCCTCCTCGCCGCCCGCTGCCGCGGCGGCACAAGGTGATGCTGCTCGTCGCCTTCGAGGTCCTGGTGCTCGGCTTCACCCTGGCCGCGTGCTTCCCGATCCGCCCGGCCGGCATCGTGGTCGAGACGACGGTGACGCCGAACCACGTCGTCACCTGACGCCCCGGCGCGTTGCGGCGTCGCGAAGCCCGGTGCTATAGCGCCCGGACCGTCGAGGGACCGGGCCGACGCGGCGCATCTCCGCCGCGGCGCGCCGGGTCCTTCGGGACGAACAGCCGAGACGAACAGGCAGCATGTCGGTCGACGAGAAGACAGTCCGGCGCATCGCGCATCTGGCCCGCATCGCGGTCGCCGAAGACGAGGTCGCGCCGCTGCAGGGCGAGCTGAACGCCATCCTCGCCTTCGTCGAGCAGCTCGGCGCGGTCGACGTGACCGGCGTCGAGGCGATGACCTCGGTGACGCCGATGGCGATGAAGAAGCGCATGGACGTGGTCACCGACGGCGGCCGCGCGGTCGACGTCGTCGCCAACGCGCCCGAGACGGAGGACCACTACTTCCTGGTCCCGAAAGTCGTCGAGTAGGCGGCCCTTCCGCGAAGGACGCCTGCCGCGCCCGCCGGCCCCGCCCGACGGAACGCCCCCGACCCGCATCGCGGCCGAACGGCCGAGGACGAACAGCGTGACAGACCTCAACGAACTCAGCCTCGCCGAGGCGCGCGACGGCCTGAAGGCCAAGACCTTCTCCGCCCGCGAGATCGCGCAGGCGCACATCGCGGCGCTGGAGAAGGCGCGGGTCCTCAACGCCTACCTGCTGGAGACGCCCGACCGCGCCCTGACGATGGCGGACGCCTCCGACGCGAGGATCGCCAAGGGCGAGGCCGGCCCGCTCGAAGGGCTGCCGCTCGGCATCAAGGACCTGTTCTGCACCGAGGGCGTCGTCACGACCGCGGGCTCCAGGATCCTCGAGACCTTCGAGCCGCACTACGAATCCGCCGTCTCGGCCAACCTCTGGCGCGACGGCGCGGTGATGCTGGGCAAGCTCAACCTCGACGAGTTCGCGATGGGCTCCTCGAACGAGACCAGCGCCTACGGCGACGTGATCTCGCCGTGGCGCCGGCAGGAAATGGGCGTCCTCTCCGACGCCAAGATCGTCCCGGGCGGCTCGTCGGGCGGCTCGGCGGCGGCGGTCGCCGCGCATCTCTGCCTCGGCGCCACCGCGACCGACACCGGCGGCTCGATCCGGCAGCCGGCCGCCTTCACCGGCACCGTCGGCATCAAGCCGACCTACGGCCGCGTCTCGCGCTGGGGCACGGTGGCCTTCGCCTCCTCTCTCGACCAGGCCGGCCCGATCGCGCGCACGGTGCGCGACTGCGCGATCCTGCTCGGCTCGATGGCTGGCCCCGACGCGCGCGACACCACCTGCGTCGATCTCCCGGTGCCGGATTTCGAGGCCGCGGTCTCGCGCGGGGTGAAGGGCCTGACTATCGGCATCCCGAAGGAGTATCGGGTCGAGGGCATGCCCGCCGAGATCCAGAAGCTCTGGGACGACGGCGCCGCCTGGCTGAAGGATGCCGGCGCGACGATCCGCGAGATCTCGCTGCCCCACACCAAGCTGGCGCTGCCGGCCTACTACATCGTCGCGCCGGCCGAGGCCTCCTCGAACCTCGCCCGCTACGACGGCGTGCGCTACGGCCTGCGGGTGCCCGGCAAGGACATCGCCGCGATGTACGAGAACACCCGCGCGGCGGGGTTCGGCCGCGAGGTCAAGCGCCGGATCATGATCGGCACCTACGTGCTCTCGGCCGGCTACTACGACGCCTACTACGTCCGCGCCCAGAAGATCCGCACGCTGATCAAGCGCGACTTCGAGGAGGCCTACGCGGCCGGTGTCGACGCGATCCTGACGCCGGCGACGCCGTCCGCCGCCTTCGGCATCGGCGAGAAGGCCTCGGCCGACCCGGTCGAGATGTACCTCAACGACGTCTTCACCGTGACGGTGAACATGGCCGGTCTTCCCGGCATCGCGGTGCCGGCCGGCCTCGACGGCCAGGGCCTGCCGCTCGGGCTCCAGCTCATCGGCCGCCCCTTCGACGAGGAGACCCTGTTCGCCACCGCCGAGGTGATCGAGCGCGCCGCCGGACGCACGGTCCTGCCGAAGGCCTGGTGGTGACGGTCCCCTACTATCCCTGGACGGTCTGGATCTGGGCCGGGTTCGACCCGGTCCTGATCGCGGTCTGCCTCTATCTCGGCTGGTCGGCCGATCAGTTCGGCAAGCTGTTCGTCGCGGTCATCGCCGGCTTCGTCGCCGCGGTGCTGTTCTCCTGGGCGGTCACCGCGATCGGCATCCCGTGGCCGGCGCCGGTCAGCCACGACGGGCCGACCTTCTTCCCGGTGCGGGTGGGCGCGGCCATCCTGTGGTCGATCCTCGGCTTCACAGCCCGGCGGATCCTGCGGCCGCACGCGCCTTGACCGGTCCCCGCACCGCCACGACACTCCGCGGCGCCCCGGCGCCCCGTTGCATGAAAGTCCGAGCATGACGGCTCCCGTGAACCCGAAGAAGCTCATCAAGGGCGCCGAGCACGACTGGGAGGTGGTGATCGGCATGGAGATCCATGCCCAGGTCACCAGCCGCTCGAAGCTGTTCTCCGGCGCCTCCACCGAGTTCGGGGCCGAGCCGAACGACCACGTCTCGCTGGTCGATGCGGCGATGCCCGGCATGCTGCCGGTGATCAACGAGGAATGCGTGGCCCAGGCGGTGCGCACCGGCCTCGGCCTGAAGGCGCGGATCAACCACCGCTCGGTGTTCGACCGGAAGAACTACTTCTACCCGGACCTGCCGCAGGGCTACCAGATCTCGCAGTACAAGGACCCGATCGTCGGCGAGGGCGAGGTCGTCGTCGACCTGCTCGACGGCGAGTCGATCACCGTCGGGATCGAGCGGCTGCACCTCGAGCAGGATGCCGGCAAGTCGCTGCACGACCAGAACCCGACCCAGAGCTTCGTCGACCTCAACCGGTCCGGCGTCGCGCTGATGGAGATCGTCTCGCGGCCGGATCTGCGCTCCTCCGAGGAGGCCCGCGCCTACGTGACCAAGCTGCGCACCATCCTGCGCTACCTCGGCACCTGCGACGGCGACATGGAGAAGGGCAGCTTGCGCGCCGACGTGAACGTCTCGGTGCGCCGTCCCGGCCAGCCGCTCGGCACCCGCTGCGAGATCAAGAACGTCAACTCGATCCGCTTCATCGGCCAGGCGATCGAGTCGGAGGCGCGGCGCCAGATCGCGATCATCGAGGATGGCGGCACGATCTCCCAGGAGACCCGCCTGTACGACCCGGCCAAGGGCGAGACCCGCTCGATGCGCTCCAAGGAAGAGGCGCACGACTACCGGTACTTCCCCGATCCGGACCTGCTGCCGCTCGAGTTCGACCAGGCTTACGTCGACGCCCTCGCCGAGGGCCTGCCCGAGCTGCCGGACGCCAAGAAGGCGCGCTTCGTCGCCGATTTCGGGCTCAGCGCCTACGACGCCAACGTGCTCGTGGCCGAGCGGGCGTCGGCCGACTACTACGAGGCGGTGGCGCGCGGGCGCGACGGCAAGGCGGCCGCGAACTGGGTGATCAACGAGCTGTTCGGCCGCCTCAACAAGGAAGGCCTCGGCATCGACGCGACGCCGGTCTCCGCCGACCAGCTCGGCCGGATCATCGACCTGATCGGCGAGGGCGTCATCTCGGGCAAGATCGCCAAGGACCTGTTCGAGATCGTCTGGACGGAAGGCGGAGACCCGCGCGCGGTCGTCGAGGCCCGCGGCATGAAGCAGGTCACCGATACCGGCGCGATCGAGGCGGCGGTCGACGACATCATCGCCAAGAATCCCGACAAGGTTCAGCAGGCGAAGGAGAAGCCGACGCTGCTCGGCTGGTTCGTCGGCCAGACCATGAAGGCCACCGGCGGCAAGGCGAACCCGGCGGCGGTCAACGCCCTGCTCAAGAGCAAGCTCGGGATCGAGTAGAATCTCAGAACCGGGCGGAAGCGGCCGAGCCGGGGCATTTCGCGCATTCGAAGGCGAGCCGTGCCGGCCGCTTCTGCGCCCCTGAGGCCGCTTCCGTCCGTCGTCCGTCTGATGCCGCTGGACCTCGGGCCGAACGGGTCACGAAGTCGTCGTGGCGGCGTCGCGCTGCGGTGGAGTCATGCTCGTCTCCTCCTGCCTGCTCCGGCGGAAGGCTCACCCCACCGGTCGGCCTCGGCTTCGCCATCGGCGAAGCACGGAGATAGACTGATCCCGACAGACCACGACGTCAAGCGTGCATTTCGGCTGCTCTTTCCAGTCTTCGCATGTGCGAATAGTCGATCGCACCGCAAAAGATTGCCTGGATGATGAAGGGCGATCTCTCGATGCGTCGCGACATCGATCGGGTCGGCGTCGCAAGCTCTGCGAGATCCTTGGGATCGACCGGTCCTACGGCCCGGCGCTCATGTTGTTCTCGACCATGTGGGGCACGGCGCGATCGAACGATTCGTCGGTGTTGCCGCGCAGGTCGACGCTGCAGGCCTGCTTCGGCGCGTCGTCGGCGACCGGCTTCACGTAGACATCGAGGTCGAGGATCAGGTTCGAGACCTTCTGGACCTCGCCGGTGATCGCGGTGTCGGCCCCGAGCCTTTTCGCGACGGTGACGGCGCAGCCGTTGCAGGGACGCAGGTCCGCGCTCCTGGCGACCTCCTCGCGGACCGGCTCGGCCGAGACCACCGTGAACAGGCCCTTGTTCTGCAGAAGGTCGCGAAACTCGGTGCCGATGCGCTTCAGGCGCCCCGTCTCGGCCGCGTCGGGGGCGACGGGCGACAGGTTCGCGAACTGGACGTCGAACATCGCCGCCTTGGCAGGCGCGGCCCGGGCGCCGGTCGCGGCCAGCGCCAGCCCGGCGACGGTGATCAGGGCGTGCAGGGGGCGGCGTGTCATGGCGTTCCTCGCGAGCCCGCGCATCCGGGCGCGCCGGTACAGGGACAACGCGGCAGGCCGCGGTTCTCTGCAACACGGCCCGGCGGGCTCGGACGGCGCCGGCCTCAGCGCTTCTCGGCCTCCGCCTCCCGGGTCGGCGCCGGCTCGCCGGTGATGCGCCGGCGCAGATTCATGAACCAGGCCGGCGGCGGCGTGCCGCCCTCGCCGACGACGACCGTCGCGGTCATGCCGGCCACCAGGGGAACGCCCGGCGGCACGTGGCCGATGCGAATCCGCACCGGCACCCGCTGCGCCAGCCGCACCCAGGTGTAGACCGGATCGACGTTGGGGAGGCCCTGCGTGCTCGGTGCCGCATTCGCGGTGGAGATGCCCTGCGTGATGCTCTCGACCGTGCCGCGCAGGTGCCCGGAATAGCCCATCAGCGCCATCTCGGCCGGGTCGCCGACATGGATGTTCTCCATCTTGGTCTCCTCGAAATACCCGTCGACCCAGAACGAGTCCGTGTCGATCACCGAGATGTTCGAGGTGCCCGTCGAGGCGTAGTCGCCGGTGCGCAGCAGCAGGTTGGTCACCCGGCCGTTGACGGTGGACTTCACCTGGGTGCGCGCGAGGTTAATCTTGGCCTGCGACAGCTGCGCCTTGGCGGTCTCCAAGGACGCCTCGGCGATCTTGGCGGTGCCCGCGTATTGCTGCTTCTCCTCGACGGAGGTCGAGACCGTGGTCAGCGCCTGCCGCCGCGCCGACTGGGCGTTCTTGACGGAAAGGTCGGCCTCGCGGTTCTTCACCTCGGCCTCGGCCGAGGCGACGTTCACCTCGAAGTCGAACGGATCGATCACGTAGAGAACGTCGCCGCGCTTCACGGTCTGGTTGTCGCCGACGCGAAGCTCGACGATCTGCCCCGACACCTGCGGCGCGATGCTGGCGACCTGGACCCGCACCCGCCCGTCGCGCGTCCACGGCGCGGTGACGTAGTACGACCAGACCACCGCCGCGGCGAGGAAGGCGAGCAACAGGATCACCCCGGTCGCGGCGAGCCGAAGGACCTTTCCGATGCGCCCGCGCCGGGCACGGGCCGGGCGGTCGTCGGCGAGCGCCGGCGGGTCGGCGCGCGTCGCGTCCGCGCGATCGGCCGTCGAGGCCTTGGGGTCGTCCTCGTCGGCCATCACAGCAACACGATCAGGAGGGCGAGCACGCAGACGTAGATCCCGGCCTCGGCGAGCGGCGGGTTGGCGACGTAGCGGCTGAAGCGGATGCGCGCGAAGACGAAGCGTAGCGCGATCAGGATCGCGAAGGCGCCGAGCGCATAGGCGACGAAGGGCGAGACCAAGATCCCGCCGATTTGCAGTTCGTGACGCATCGTCGCCTTCCGAGACCCCTTCGTTTCAAAAACCGGGCATGTCGAGGCGCACGAGGAAGCGCCGATGACGCTCGATAACGCGTGCCGCGGCCACCAGGTCGGTCGCCGCGCGCGCGACCGTCATGCGCGTGCCGCGCTCGTGATCGGCGGCGGCGCGGAGGAGGTCGCGGGCCGCGTCCTGCAGGCGCCAGGCATCGCCGCGCGCCAAAGCCTCGCGGCCCTTCGCGACGGGGGCACGCATCGCCTCGGTGCCGGTCAGCAGCCGCATCTGGGCGTGGGCGCGCGCCGCCGCGGATTCGAGCTGCGACAGGGCGAAGGCGTGCACCATCGCCATGTGCCGCACGGCGCGGCTGCCGGAGGTGTATCCGGCGAACTGGAACAAGCGGTCGGCGTTCAGGCTGGTCCGGGTGGTCGCGTCGCCGCCTTCGCCCGCCAGCGCTTCCGCCAGGGCGCGCTTGGCGGAATCGAGGGCAAAGGCGCGATGCTGCGAGGCCGAGATCGGCAGCACCAGCCGGACGGCGAGGAACAGGATGACCGCGGAGGCCATCACCAGCACCGCGTTCATCAGGAAGGTCTGCGGGTCGTAGCTCTGCGGGTTCTCGGGCGCGATCAGCACGGGCGTGAACACCAGCGCGATGAAGCCGATGCCGAAGGTGGACGGGTTCAGCGATAGGAAGCAGGCGACGAACACCGGCACGATCATCGCGATCGCGAGCAACGGGAAACCCTGGTTCCCGTTGAGGAAGCCGAACAGCACGATGCCGGCGAACAGCGAGGCCAGCGGCATGCCGATGAGGACGCCGACGGCGAACTTCTTCGGATCGGGCGCGGTCGAGGACAGCGCGCAGGTCGAGGCGACCTGGACCAGCGCGAACGAGGTCTGCGGCAGGCCCGAGAGGACCATGAAGGCGGCTGTGAGCCCGAAGCCGATCGCCACCCGCAACGCGGCGCGCAGGGCCACGGGGAAGTCGCGGTGGGTCGGAAGCTTGACGTCGCGCAGCGGCACGTGGCCGTCCGCGAGGGCGCGCAGGCCGTCGTCGGCGAAGGTCGCGGCGTTGACGAAGTCGAGGCAGCGCTGGAGCGCCACCAGCTCGTCCAGCGGCCGGCGCCCATTGCGGACCGCCGCATCGACGAGGTCGCGCAGGCGTGCATCGATCCGGTCGAGGCGGCCGGCATCCGGTTCGCCGACCCCGCCGGACGCGACCTCGCGGCACAGCCCGATCGCCTCCTCGACCGCCGAGCTCGGATGGCGCAGGGACGCGGCCGCGTTCGCCGCGGCACGGCTCGCCGCCGCCATCACGTAGAGCGCCGCGATGGCGCTGCGGGCGCCGGCCGCCCGGTAGGGGCCGTCGTCGAGCTCGCCGGCGATCGCGCTGGCATCCGCCCGCATCGGCGCGATCGTCCGGATCAGCGCGGCGGTCCGCAGCGCCCCGGGATCGCCCGAGGTGAACGCCTCGCGGGCGAAGGTCTTGGTGCCCGCGTAGGCCGAGGCCAGCGTCGGCAGCAACGTTCGCCACGTGCTCGGCGAGGCGAGGGCGTCGTTGATGAAGGTGATGGTGACGATCGCGACCGTGATCGCGGCCAGGCGCCCGACCGCCGCGTCGAACGTCGTCTGCGGCGCATCGATATGCGCGAGCGCGATGATCGCTACGGTGTAGCCGGACAGCATCGCGCCGTAGGCGCGGGTGTCCTGCAGGTACTGGGCGATGAAGACGCAGACCCCGATCCAAACCGCGAACGCCACCAGCAGCGTCACCCGGTCCTGCGCGAACAGCGCCATGAACACGATCGCGACGATGCCGCCGATCACGGTGCCGAGGAAGCGGTAGGCGGCCTTCGAGATCGCCTGCCCGCGCTTCGGCTGCGCCAGGATCGCCACGCCGGTGGCGGCCGACGACGCGCTGTCGAGCTGCAACCAGAACGCGGCGTAGAGCGCCAGCATCATCGCCAGCCAGATCCGGAGGGCGAAGGCCCAGGCGGCCGGCTTCGGCACGATCGCGTCGAGCCGGTCGACCATCCGGCCGAGCCAGGGCGTGGTTTCGGTGGCGGCCTCGCTCATCGCCCAGGCGTGCCGGGGGCGGCCCCTGTCTCCACGATCGCGGCGGCGTCCCGCGCCCGCCCGGCGATCCGCGCCTGCCACAGGCAGAGCAGCGGCGTGACGCCGAGCTCCATGCCGAGCGCCGCGAGCATCGTCAGCGACGGGACGCCGGTGAGCCACAGGCCGAGCAGGCGCGCGAGCCCGCCGAGCACGACGACGAGGGTGAGGAACCGGAAGAGCCGGCCCTTCTCCTCGATCCCGGCGACGCAGGTCAGGAACAGGATGCCGATGCCGGTGAGCAGGCCGGACAGGTAGCGGAAATGGCTGTCGGCCGAGATGTCGGGCAGGCCGGCCTCCAGGCCGTTCATGCCGAAGACCACGCCATACAATCCGGCCGCGATCGGAACGATCGCCGCCACCGCCACCGTGCGCTGCAGCGCCTGTAGTTCCGTCATCATCGCGTTCGGTTACGCTTGGGTACCAGAACGCACAACCCGCCGGAACGCAGGACGATCCGTCAGGCCTTCTCGCCCTTCAGGCGCTTGTTGCACTTGCTCCAGTATTGCGGCCACTTCGGACCCTGCGACACCTTCTCTGCGTCGGCTAGCGCCCGCCACTGCGCGCCGCAGGTCTTCTGGCGCTGGCGCGCCGCCATCTGCCCCGCGCTCGGGGCGGCGTCGGGCTTGGCCGCTGGCGCGGCCGGCGCGGCCATCGGCGTCTCGGTCGGCTTGGCCGCGGGCGGATCCTTGGCCAGGACCGGCTGTGCGAGGGCCAGCGGAACGGCGAAGGCGGCGATCGCGATGAAACGGGCGAACATGACGGCGGACCCTCCGGGGCGGCACGTCGAATCGCGACGTGCGCTACCTCGCCCCACCACATCGCCAAGCTTGGCCGAGGACAAGGCCGAACGACCGAGCGGCAACAGGCGACCCGGTGATCTCTCGAAAACGTGAGCGGTGATCGGGCGCCCTTGAGTACGCGCCGAGTTCCGAGGTAGCTACCGTCGGCAGACGGGGCCCGTCGTGACGGCTGGCCGATCCGTTGAGAGCGAAGGCAAGCGATGGCGGCCGTGACCGGCAAACCGATCGAACTCCACACCTGGAGCACGCCGAACGGCTGGAAGATCCCGATCATGCTGGAGGAGTGCGGCCTGCCGTATCGGGTCGTCCCGGTCGATATCGCCAAGGGCGAGCAGATGGCGCCCGCGTTCCTCGAAATCTCGCCCAACAACAAGATCCCGGCGATCGTCGATCACGACGGGCCGGGCGGCGAGCCGGTCTCGATCTTCGAATCCGGCGCGATCCTGCAATACCTCGGGCGCAAGACCGGGCGCTTCTATCCGGCCGACGAGCGGGCGCGCGTCGCGGTCGACGAGTGGCTGTTCTGGCAATGCGCCGGCTTCGGGCCGATGCTCGGCCAGACCCACCATTTCAAGATCTACGCGAAGGAGAAGATCCCCTACGCGATCGAGCGGTTCACCGCCGAGACCAACCGGCTCTACGGCGTGCTCGACCGGCGGCTGGCGGATCGCGAGTACCTCGCCGGGGACTACTCCATCGCCGACATGGCGACGGTGCCGTGGGCGAAGTTCACCGGCAAGCAGGGCGTCGACCTCGGGGCGCTGCCGAACGTGAAGGCGTGGCTCGACCGGGTCCTGGCACGGTCCGCCGTGCAGAGAGGCCTCTCCGCGATCTGATCGGGTGCGCCGGCATGCTGATCGGACGCCGCCATCGACGGCGTCCGCAGGGGAGTGGTCCCGCCTACTTGGCGGCGGGCTTGGCCGGCTTCTGCGGCGCCGGCTCGGCGCCGACATTCGCGGCCTGCTGGTTCACGTCCGGCACCTTGGTCCAGGTCTGCGAGCCGCACAGCACCTTGAGCAGGCAGCCCGAGACCGACAGCTCCGAGGCGTTCTCGCGCTCGAGGCTGACCTGATAGATCTTGCCTTCCTCGATGTTGTAGATGCTGCCGGAGAACTTCGCCTCGTCCGGCTGCAGGCCCTCGATCAGCGGCAGGCCGAGTACGGGGCGCGAGCGCTTCTTCGGATCGGGGTTCTTGATGTCGGTGCGCGGCGCGCCGGCTTCCGTGGTGGCGACCTTGAGCCATACCACCTTGCCGCAGACCTGAGCCTGGCCGGCGCCGCAGCGGTCGATGCGGATCTTCGCGCGGCCGTCCTCGGTGAGCCAGGTGCCGGAGGGATCCTTACTCGACTGGGCGTGCGCCGAGGCGATGCCGGCGAGGAGGAGGGTGGCGGCGAGGGCGAGACGCATGCAGGTAGCTCCGAAGCTGGCGCCTGACGGCGCGGGGCGGGTGGAGTTCGTGAGATCACTCAGCCACCGCATTCGGGCGATTTTTCGGCAGTGTTGCAGCGTTGCCATGGCCAAGCATCGGGCAGGCTCGGGTTGAGGGTGTCCGGCGCCCTCGCTATAAGCCCGGCGCCAAAGCGTTTTTCGCGACGCGCTTGCTGGCGTATTTTATTTTCATCCGAAGCGGACTGACCATGGCCACCGAGCGCACCTTCTCCATCCTCAAGCCCGACGCGACCAAGCGGAACCTCACCGGCGCCGTCAACGCGGTCATCGAGAAGGCGGGCCTGCGGATCGTCGGCCAGCGCCGCATCCAGATGAGCCAGGCCCAGGCCGAGAAGTTCTACGAGATCCACAAGGAGCGCCCGTTCTTCGGCGAGCTCGTGATCTTCATGACCTCGGGCCCGGTGGTGGTTCAGGTGCTCGAGGGCGAGAACGCCGTCGCGAAGTACCGTGAGGTGATGGGCGCGACGAACCCGGCCCAGGCCGCCGAGGGCACCATCCGCAAGACCTTCTCGGAATCGGTCGGCGAGAACACCGTCCACGGCTCGGACAGTGCCGACAACGCCAAGATGGAAATCGCGCAGTTCTTCCAGGATTCCGACATCGTCGGCTGAGGAACGCGGGAACCGCGTGCCCGAGGGTGGTCGCCGGAACACACCGGGGACGCCTTCGGCTCGGTAGAACGCCACATCGCCCGGAATGGAGGGCGGTGTGGCCGCACCGTCATTGACGAAGCAGGCGGCCAGAGAGTCCAACGGCGTCGGATTTCCAGATCTCGCCAATGGACCTGCCATGACGACCCGCCGCCTGTCCCTGATCGCCGCCGGCCTGCTCTCGCTCGCCGCGACCGCCGCCCTCGCCAGCGGGTCCTCCGCGCCGTTCGATCAGTACCAGCCCGACCCGGCGCTGCGCACGGTGCCGAAGACCAACCTCGAAGGCCGCGTGCGCCACGCCTGCGCCGTGGTCCAGGCCCGCATCACCAACGCGCCGGAAGCCTCGCTGGAGCGCCCCTGCGGCTGCTACGCGAAGCAGACCATGCGCTCGCTCGACGAGTCCGAGATCGAGGCCTACCGCGCCACCGGCTACTTCAACGATTCCGCCCGCGCCAAGGCGCTGAACGCACTGGATTCGTGCAAGCTGCAGCGGCCGGTCTAGAAACAAGTACGAGGCCTTCCCTCTCCCCTCTGCGGGGAGGGAAGGCGCGGAACGCTACAGGCTCAGCAGGGCCGCGTCGGCCGCGCCGCGATCGTCGTCGATCACGACGCGCTCGCCCTCTAACCGGGCACGCCCCCCCGCCACCAGCGCGAGCGCTGCCGGGTAGAGCCTGTGCTCCTGCACGATCACCCGCGCGGCGAGGCTGTCGGGATCGTCGCCCGAACGCACCGGGACCGCCGCCTGCGCCACGATCGGGCCGGCATCGAGTTCCGGCACCACGTAATGCACCGTGCAGCCGTGGAGGCGGACGCCGGCGGCGAGCGCCTGCGCGTGGGTGTGCGTGCCCTTGAACAGCGGCAGCAGGGACGGGTGGATGTTGATCATCCGCCCGGCCCAGGCCTCGGCGAAGCCCGCCGAGAAGATCCGCATGAAGCCGGCGAGGCACACCAGCTCGACGTCGGCCGCGCGCAGCTCGGCGTCGAGCGCGGCGTCGAAGGTCGCGCGGTCGGAGAACGTGGTGTGGTCGATCGCGTGCGCCGGAATGCCGACGGAACGCGCATGGGCGAGGCCGCCGGCCTCCGGCCGGTTCGAGAGCACCAGCACGATCTCGGCCGGGTAATCCGGCGCCTTCGCCGCCTCGATCAGCGAGACCATGTTCGAGCCGCGGCCCGAGATCAGGATCGCGACGCGCGTTCTGGGCCCCGCCGACATCAGAGCGCGAGGCGGCCGGTGAACGCGACGGGCTCCGGGCCGCGGGCGGTGATCGCCCCGAGCCGCACCGGTGCCTCGCCGGCCTCGGCGAGGGCCCGAATCACCGCCCCGGCGCGGTCCCCGGCGACCACCAGCACCATGCCGATGCCGCAGTTGAAGGTGCGCAGCATCTCGGCTTCGGCGACGCCCCCCTCCCGCGCGAGCCAGCCGAAGACCGGCGGCGGGCGGACCACGTCGAGGTCGATCGTGATGCCGACGTCGTCGGGCAGGACGCGGGGCAGGTTGTCCGGGAAGCCGCCGCCGGTGATGTGGGCGAGCGCCTTGATCCCGTCGGTCGCCTTCAGCACCGCGAGCAGCGGCTTCACGTAGATCCGCGTCGGCTCCAGCAACGCCTCGCCCAGCGTCCTTCCGGTGGCGAACGGCGCGGCCGCGTCCCAGGCCAGGCCGGTGCGCGCGACGATGCGGCGGACCAGCGAGAAGCCGTTCGAGTGCACGCCGGAAGAGGGCAGGCCGAGCACCGCGTCGCCGGCGCGGATGCCGGGCTTCGGCAGCAGGGTGCCGCGCTCGGCCGCACCGACCGAGAACCCGGCGAGGTCGTAGTCTGCGCCGTCGTAGAGGCCCGGCATCTCGGCGGTCTCGCCGCCGATCAGGGCGCAGCCGGCCTGGCGGCAGCCCTCGGCGATGCCGCGGACGATGTCGGCGCCGACGCCCGGCACGAGCTTGCCGGTGGCGTAGTAGTCGAGGAAGAACAGCGGCTCGGCGCCCTGGACGATGATGTCGTTAACGCACATCGCCACGAGGTCGATGCCGATCGTGTCGTGCCGACCGGTCTCGATCGCGATCTTCACCTTGGTGCCGACGCCGTCGTTGGCGGCCACCAGGATCGCGTCCTTGAAGCCCGCGGCCTTGAGGTCGAACAGGCCGCCGAACCCGCCGATCTCGGCGTCGGCGCCGGGCCGGCGCGTGGCGCGCACCAGCGGCTTGATGGTCTCGACCATCGCGTTGCCGGCATCGATGTCGACGCCCGCATGCGCGTAGGTCAGCCCGTTCGTGGTCTTGGCCGTCATCGGCGTTCCGTTCCTGTGGTCCGGGGCTGCTTTAGCCGAGATTCGCGCCGACCGAACCCGTTGGGCCACAAGAAAATGACGCGCTGCGGCCGCTCCGTGGCAGGGCGGGCACCGGCGGCCGCCTTGACCGTTCGGAACCGCCTTCCCACTGTCCCCACGCGAGTTCGCAGGGGAGGGCGTCGATGCGCGGCAGGGCTGTGATCGGTCTGGCGGCGCTCGTCGCCCTCGGCATCGTGGTCTACCTGCTGCGGGAGGTGATGCTGCCCTTCGTGGCCGGCATCGCGCTCGCCTACCTGCTCGATCCGCTGGCCGACCGGCTCGAGCGCCTCGGCCTCGGTCGGCTGACGGCGAGCCTGCTGATCCTGGCGATGTTCGTCGCCGGCCTGATCGTGTCGCTGCTGATCCTGGTGCCGCTCGCCGCCAATCAGGTGGCGGCGCTGATCAACAGCCTGCCCGGCATGATCGGGCGGCTGCAGGGCATCATCGCCGAGCGGGCCGGCCCGGTGCTGCAGCGGCTCGGCGGCGCCGACGTGGTCAACGAGCTGCAATCCTCCGTCGGGACCCTCGCGACGCAGGGCGGCGCGTGGCTGCTCGCCTTCCTCAAGTCGATCTGGTCCGGCTCGCAGGCCGTGATCTCGGTGATCTCGCTGCTGGTGGTGACGCCGGTGGTCGCGTTCTACATCCTCGTCGACTGGGACCGGATGATCGCGACGCTCGACACCTGGGTGCCGCCGCGCCACCGCACGACGGTGCGCCGGCTCGCCGCGCAGATCGATCGGGCGATCATCGGCTTCGTCCGCGGCCAAACGCTGGTCTGCCTGATCCTCGGCACCTTCTACGCGGTCGGCCTCTGGCTCGTCGGTCTGAACTTCGGCGTGCTGATCGGGCTGATCGCCGGCTTCCTCACCTTCATCCCGTATGTCGGCACACTCACCGGCTTCCTGCTCTCGGTCGGCGTCGCGCTGGTGCAGTTCTGGCCGGGCTCGGACTGGCTGCATCTCGGGCTGACGGTGGGCGTGTTCCTCGTCGGGCAGTTCCTCGAGGGCAACGTGATCGCGCCCAAGCTCGTCGGCGAATCCGTCGGCCTGCATCCGGTCTGGCTGATGTTCGCGCTGCTCGCCTTCGGCTCGCTGTTCGGCTTCCTCGGGCTGCTGCTCGCGGTGCCGGTTGCGGCCTCGATCGGCGTCGTCGTGCGCTTCGCCCTGTCGCGCTACCTGCAGAGCCGGCTCTACCACGCCGAGCAGCCGGTGCTGATCGAGGTGCCGCGGCCTTGAGCCTTGGCGCTTGACTGTCGGGCCGGCACGGTCACCCTGGGCGCCGCATGCGCGAGAACGCCCCCCCGAAGCAATTGGCCTTCGACCTGCCGCTCGATCCGCGCTACGGCCGCGAGGATTTCCTGGTCGGCACGGCCAACGAGGCCGCCTACGCGTCGATCGAGGCCTGGCCCGATTGGCCGGACACCGTGCTCGTGCTCACCGGCCCGCCGGGCAGCGGCAAGAGCCATCTCGCCTCGATCTGGGCGACGCGGGCCCATGCCTGGACCGTGCCGGCGGCCGAGGTCACGGCGGAGACCGTGACCCACTGCATCTCGAACGGCGCCCTGGTGATCGAGGACATCGACCGCCCGGGCCGCGACGAGGCCGCCCTGTTCCACCTGCTCAACCTCGCCCGCGAGCGAAAATGCCCGGTGCTGCTGACCAGCGGCGCGGCGATCGACCAGATCGGCCTGACGGTGGCCGACCTGCGCTCGCGCCTGAGGCTGGCGCCGGGCGTCGCGATCCGCGAGCCCGACGACGCGCTGCTGCGCGCGGTCATCGTCAAGCTGTTCGTCGATCGGCAGCTCGTGGTCGATCTCCGGGTGATCGACGCCGTCGCCCTGCGCATCGACCGCTCCCTCGGGCGCGCCCGCGAGGTGGTGACCGAGCTCGACCGCGACGCCCTCGGCCGCGGCCGCCGCATCACGCGGCCGCTGGCGCTCGCGGTCCTCGAACGCCTCGGGATCGCGGATGGCGGCGACGACGAGGACGACTGATCGCGATCGGTCGGACGCCGCCGGCCATCGCCGAGGAACGGGCTCGCCCGTCGCCGACCGTCACGGCAGTGTCGCATTCCGGCAGAGCACCCATGTTAGGGACGCCGCGACAGGCGGCAGGTGAGGAGTGGCAGGGTTGTCGGACATCGAATCGAACGTGGACGCCCTCGATCGTGCGGACGACGTCACCGAAGCCGGAGACGACGCGGCGCCGAAGCGCGCGCCGCGCCGGGCGCCGGCATCCGCACGGACCTCGCGCCGTCCCTCAGCATCCGAGGCAGCCGGCGACGAGTGGCCGACCACCGCCGAGATCCCCGAGCCGCCGGCGGCCGACGACGACAAGGCCGCGCGTGAGACGATCCTCGAGGCCGGCCGCGCCCTGCGGCTTTCGCCGGAGCGCTTCGTCAACCGCGAGCTGTCGTGGCTGCAGTTCAACCGGCGCGTCCTCGAAGAGGCCGCGAACCCGTCGCATCCGCTGCTGGAGAAGCTGCGCTTCCTCTCGATCTCGGCCAACAACCTCGACGAGTTCTTCATGGTCCGCGTCGCCGGCCTGCACGATCAGGTCCGCGCCGGGCTGACGCTGCCGTCGCAGGACGGGCTGTCGCCGTCCGAGCAGCTCGCGCGCATCGGCACCGGCGTGTCGAAGCTCGCGGAGGACCAGCAGGCGCGCTGGCGCGAGCTGCGCGAGGAGCTCGACGGCGTTGTCGCCCTGGTCGAGCCCGACGCCCTGCGCCCGGAGCACGCCGCGTGGCTGGAGGAGTACTTCCTCAACCACGTCTTCCCGGTGCTGACGCCGCTGGCGATCGACCCGGCCCACCCGTTCCCGTTCATCCCGAACCTCGGCACCACCATCGCGCTGATGCTGATGCGTCCGCGCGACGGCCGCGTGCTGCGCGCGCTGATCCGCATGCCGGGCGTGCTCGACCGCTTCGTGCGGCTTCCGGCGATCGAGGACGACACGGTCGCGCGCTTCATCGCCATCGAGCAGGTGATCGTGCTGTTCACCGGGCGCCTGTTCCCGGGCTACCTGGTGAAGGGGCAGGGCGCCTTCCGGGTGATCCGGGATTCGGACCTCGAGATCGAGGAGGAGGCCGAGGACCTCGTCCTGCATTTCGAGACCGCGCTGAAGCAGCGCCGCCGCGGCATCGTCATCCGCCTCGAGGTCGAGTCCGGCATGCCGGAGGACCTGCGCAGCTTCGTCTGCGACGAGCTCGAGATCGGCACGGACGCGGTGTTCATCGTCGAGGGCATGCTGGCGCTCAACGAGCTGTCGCAGATCGTCGGGATCGACCGGCCCGACCTCAAGTTCAAGCCGTACAATCCGCGCTTCCCCGAGCGCATCCGCGAGAGCGGCGGCGACGTGTTCGCGGCGATCCGCCAGAAGGATTTCTGCGTCCACCACCCCTACGAATCGTTCGATTCGGTGGTGCAGTTCCTGGCCCAGGCCGCGCGCGACCCGAACGTCGTCGCGATCAAGCAGACGCTCTACCGCACCTCGTCGAACTCGCCGATCGTCGCGGCGCTCGCCGAGGCCGCCGAGCTCGGCAAGTCGGTCACCGCGCTGGTCGAGCTGAAGGCGCGCTTCGACGAGGAGGCCAACATCCGCTGGGCGCGCAACCTCGAGAAGGCCGGCGCGCAGGTGGTGTTCGGCTTCGTCGAGCTGAAGACCCACGCCAAGCTGTCGATGGTGGTGCGGCGCGAGGGCGACAAGCTCGTGACCTACTGCCACGTCGGCACCGGCAACTATCACCCGATCACCGCCCGCATCTACACCGACCTTTCGTTCTTCACCGCCGACCCGGCGGTGGCGCGCGACGTCTCGCGGATCTTCAACTTCATCACCGGCTACGCGGAGCCGGCGCAGCTGGAGCGGATGTCGGTCTCGCCGCTGACTGCCAAGGCGCGGCTGCTGGCCGACATCGAGGCGGAGGCGGCCCACGCCAGGGCGGGCCGGCCGGCCGCGATCTGGATCAAGTGCAACTCGCTGGTCGACGCGCAGATCATCGACGCGCTCTACGATGCCTCGCAGGAGGGCGTGCAGATCGACTGCGTGGTCCGCGGCATCTGCTGCCTGCGGCCGGGCGTGCCGGGCCTGTCGGAGACCATCCGCGTGAAGTCGATCGTCGGGCGCTTCCTCGAGCACGGGCGCATCTACGCCTTCGGCAACGGCGTCGGGCTGCCGCACCCGAAGGCGACGGTCTACATCTCCTCGGCCGACCTGATGAGCCGCAACCTGGACCGCCGCGTCGAGTCGCTGCTGCCGATCAGCAACCCGACGGTCCATCAACAGGTTCTCGACCAGATCATGCTGGCCAACCTTCTCGACAACCGCCAGAGCTGGCGTGTACTGGCATCGGGCGGCGCCGAGCGCATCCACCCCGCCGAGGGCGAGGAACCGTTCAACGCGCACAAGTACTTCATGACGAACCCGAGCCTGTCCGGCCGCGGCAAGTCGTCGAAGAAGTCGAGCCCGCGGGCTCTCAGCCGTCGCGCGCAGCGGGGCTGATCGTCCGGCCCCCGGCCGGATACACGGATCGGGCGGTGCGGATCGCGCCGCCGGGTCATCCAGACGTGCGTTCGACGAGCCGATCGGTATCATACAGCGAGGTCGTTGCTTGGGTCCCCATCGCGCCAACCTCACGCTCGCCCATTCCGCCGACCGGGAGCCGGCCTTGGTCAACGCGCCCGTCGCGATCATCGACATCGGCTCGAACTCGGTCCGCCTCGTCGCCTATGACGGCCTGAGCCGGGCCCCGACGCCGCTCTACAACGAGAAGGTCCTGTGCGGGCTCGGCCGCAACGTCCTCACCACCGGCCGCCTCAACGACGAGGCGGTGCGCCGGGCGCTCGCCGCGCTCGCCCGCTTCCGGGTGCTGTGCGAGACCATGCGGGTTTCGCGGCTGTTCGTCCTCGCCACCGCCGCCGCCCGCGACGCCTCCAACGGGCCCGCCTTCCTCGAGGCCGCCGAGGCGGCCTGCGGCACGCGCATCGAGCTGTTGTCGGGGCGGCGCGAGGCCGAGCTGTCGGCGCTCGGCGTGGTCTCGGGCTTCCATGCGCCGGACGGCGTCGTCGGCGACCTCGGCGGCGGCTCGCTCGAACTCGTCGACGTGCGCGGCGCCGTGGTCGGGCAGGGCGTGACGATGCCGCTCGGCGGCCTCGCGCTGCAGGACCTCTCCGGCGGCTCGCTGAAGAAGGCCGGCAAGATCGTGCGCGAGCACATGAAGAAGGCCGCGCCGCAGCTCGAGACCCTGCGCGGCCGCACCTTCTACGCGGTCGGCGGCACCTGGCGGGCGCTCGCCCGCCTGCACCAGGCCGCGCGGCAATATCCCGTCCACGTGATGCACGGCTACAGCGTCGAGCCGACGGACGAGCTGAGCTTCCTCCAAGTTGTCGAGCAATCCGACGCCGCGACGCTGCAGGACGTCGAGGCGATCTCCGAGGCGCGGCGACCGCTCCTGGCCTACGGCGCGGTGGTGCTGGAGGAGATCATCCGCGTCGGCCGCCCGCGCGAGGTCGCGATCTCGGCCTCCGGCGTGCGCGAGGGCCTGCTCTACGAGCAGGTCGACCGCGAGACCCGGGCGCTCGATCCGCTGCTCGCCTCCTGCGCCGAGCTGAATCAGCTGCGCGCGCGTTCGCCGCGCCACGCCGACGAGCTGATCGCCTGGACCGACCGGTTCGTGGCGGCGCTGGACGGGCCGGAGACCGCCGACGAGCGCCGGCTGCGCCACGCCGCCTGCCTCCTGTCCGACATCGGCTGGCGGGCGCATCCCGACTACCGCGGCGAGCAGAGCATCGCGATCATCCAGAACGCGGCCTTCGTCGGCATCGACCATCCCGGCCGCGGCTTCCTCGCCCTGGCGATCTACTTCCGCCACGAGGGCGTCGCCCCGGAGAAGGCGAACCCGATGCTGCGGGCGCTCGCGGGCCCGCGCCTGTTCGAGCGCGCCCGCCTCATCGGCGCGCTGCTGCGCGTCGCCTTCCCGATGACCGCCGGCATGGAAGGCGCGCTCCGCCGCATGCCGCTCAGCATCGAGGACGGCCGCGTCGTCCTGAGCCTGCCGCCCGAATGGGACGCGCTGAACGGCGACCGCCTGCTCAACCGGGTCCGGGGCCTCGCCCGCATCGCCGGCCTGGAAGGGCGCGTCCGCGTCGGGTGACAATCCGGGTACGGGACCGGAGCGTGGCGCTCCGGTCGGGGCTCAAGCCGTTCGCTCGGCGAAGATCGCCTTCTTCACGATGGCGTGGACGCCCCAGTTGCCGTCGACCACCTGCGTGATGCCGAAATCGACCGCGATCGACATCAGCGAGATCGCCTCGTCCTCGGTCAGTCCCTTCGCGTGCATCAGGAACTGCCGCATCTTGCGGAAGGCGTCGCGCATCGCGAGGTCGATCGAGGACTTCTGGAAGATCGCGTCCTGCGCGGCCGGCCCGAGGTCCTTGAGGTAGTTCGGATAGCTGAAGCCCGAGAGGACCCACTCGTCGCGCGTCTCGATCATCGGGAAGTCGAGGCCCTCGAGCGCGGTGCCGGGCAGGTCCTGCTTCTTGTGCAGCACGAACTGGAACGTGCCGGTGAGCGAGCACTCGATCGCGGTGCCGCAGAGTTCCGAATCGCCCTGGCTGGCATGCGGATCGCCGACCGAGAACAGCGCACCCGGCACGGCGACCGGATAGTACATCGTCGCCCCCTTGCCGATGCGCCAGTTGTCGATGTTGCCGCCGGTGTAGCTCGGCGGGATCGAGTTCACCATGTCGGCTTCGGCCGGCGCCAGTCCCATCGTGCCGAAATGGGGGCGGATCGGCACGCGGATGCCCTTCAGGACGTCGAAGTTGCGCTCGGTCTCGGTGTGATCGACCAGCAGCCCCGGATAGTCGATCGTCGGGTGCGCGATCCCGTTCGGGTCGGTCACGCCGGGCCAGCGGAAGCTGTAGACCGCCTTCGCCCAGTCGCGCGTGCCGGTGGCGTCGACCTCGTAGATCGTCACCACCTCGCGCGGCCGGTCGCCGGTGATGAGGTCCTTGTAGTGGTAGCCCCACCAGGCGGCGGCGTTGCTTCCGAACGCCAGGCCCTTGAACTTCGGGTTGGCGCAGGGCCGCGGCGCGACGTCGAGGATGCGGACCTCCAGCACGTCGCCCGGCTCGGCTCCGCGGATCGCCACCGGGCCGGTGCAGATGTGGACGCCGAGACCGCCGCCCGGCCCGAGCTTGGCATCCTCCGGGCCCGCCCCGCGCCGCGCGACGCCCTTCTTGTCCTTGGTCCACAGATAGACGCTCTCGGCACCCGGATCGCCCTGGATCATCCGCTCGGCATCGTCGCTGGCCTGGTGCGTGAGGGTCTCGATCGTGACGAAGTCGCCCGACGCGATCTCGACCTGCGGCTTCAGATTCTTGCTGAAGTAGCCCCAGTGCACCGTGTCGGCGTTGGCCGGCAGCATCTGGTGCGTCGCCTGCCGCGGTCCGCGCGCCGCGCTGGTCTGGGCGAGCGCGGGCGTGACCAGGGACAAGCCGCCGGCCGCGAGCGCGGCAGCGCCGCCCGTGGCGACGAAGCCGCTCTTCAGGAAGGCGCGTCGCTCGGGCGCGAGATCGCCGAGGAAGCGGCGGCGGTGCTCCGCGAACGCCGCGCAGTTCGGATCGTCGCCCTGGCACATCGTCTCGACCCCCGGCATCCCACTCGGATCGGGAAATGCAAGGACACGGCCAGAGTCCCGGGCCGCTATTCCGACAGCATGCCCGCGCCGGGCTCGGCCGAGTCGAGCATCTGGCCGCCGCCCGCCTGGGCCTCGACCACCGCCGCGGTCGTCACGTTGACGATGCCGCGCGCCGTGACCGACGGCGTCAGGATGTGGGCGGGCTTGGCCGGGCCGATCAGCAGCGGGCCGACCGGGAGGGCGTCGGCGAGCACCTTGGCGAACTGGTAGGCGATGTTGGCCGCGTCCAGGTTCGGGAAGATCAGCACGTTGGCCGCGCCCTTCAGGCGCGAGCCCGGCAGCACCCGATCGCGGACGATCTCGGACAGCGCGGAATCGGCCTGCATCTCGCCGTCGACCTGAAGCTCGGGCGCACGGTCGTTGATCAGGCCCAGAGCTGCCCGCATCTTCATCGCCGAGGGCGTGTCGGACTGGCCGAAGTCGGAATGGCTGAGCAGCGCGATCTTCGGGGTGATGCCGAAGCGCGTGACGTGCCCGGCGCAGGCGACGGCGAGCTCGGCGATCTCCTCCGCGCTCGGATCCTGGCGCACATGCGTGTCGGCGAGGAAGTAGGCGCCCTTCTTCGTGACGATCAGGCTCATCGCGGCGCATTGCGTCACGCCGGGCGACAGCCCGATGATGTCGCGGATGATGCGCAGGCGCGTCTCGAACCGGCCTTCGAGCCCGCAGATCAGCGCGTCGGCCTCGCCGCGGCGCACGGCGATGGCGCCGATGATCGTGGTGTTGGTGCGCACCAGCGTGCGGGCCGCATCCGGCGTGATGCCGCGGCGCCCGGCGATGTCGAGGTAGGTCTGGACGTAGGAGCGGTAGCGCGGATCGTCCTCCGGATCGATCAGCTCGAAGTCGCGGCCCTCCTGGATCGAAAGGCCGAAGCGCTTGAGCCGGGTCTCGACCACCCGCGGGCGGCCGACGAGGATCGGCTTGGCGACGCCGTCCTCGACGATGGCCTGGACCGCGCGCAGCACGCGCTCGTCCTCGCCCTCGGCGTAGATCACGCGCTTGGGATTCTCCTTCGCCTTGGAGAACAGCGGCTTCATGATGAAGCCGGAGCGGTGGACGAACCGATCGAGGGATTCGGCGTAGGCCGCGATGTTCTCGACCGGGCGGCCGGCGACGCCGGAATCCATCGCCGCCTGGGCGACGGCCGGCGCGATGCGCAGGATCAGCCGCGGGTCGAACGGGCTCGGGATCAGCGAGCGCGGCCCGAACGGCCGGGCCTCGCCGCCATAGGCACGGGCCACCACGTCGGAGGGGGTCTCGCGGGCGAGCGCGGCGATGGCCTTCACCGCCGCCTTCTTCATCTCCTCGTTGATGCTGCGCGCGCCGACGTCGAGCGCGCCGCGGAAGATGTAGGGGAAGCACAGGACGTTGTTGACCTGGTTCGGGAAGTCCGAGCGCCCGGTGCAGATCATCGCGTCGGGGCGCTTCTCCTGTGCCAGGTCGGGCATGATCTCGGGATAGGGGTTGGCCAGCGCCATGATCAGCGGCTTCTCGGCCATCTTCTCGAGGTATTCGGGCTTGAGCACGCCGCCGGCCGAGAGGCCGATGAACACGTCGGCGCCGGGGATGACCTCGGCCAGCGTCCGCGCCTCTGTTTCCTGGGCGTAGACGTCCTTCCACCGGTCCATCAGCTCGGTGCGGCCCTTGTAGACCACGCCCTTGATGTCGGTGACCGTGATGTTCTCACGGGTCGCGCCGAGCGAGACCAGCAGGTTGAGGCAGGCCAGGGCCGCCGCGCCGGCGCCCGAGGTGACGATGCGGACGTCCGACAGCTGCTTGCCGGCGAGCTCGAGCGCGTTGAGCACGGCCGCCGCCACGATGATCGCGGTGCCGTGCTGGTCGTCGTGGAAGACCGGGATGTTCATCCGGGCGCGGCACTGCTCCTCGACCTCGAAGCATTCCGGCGCCTTGATGTCCTCCAGGTTGATGCCGCCGAAGGTCGGCTCCAGCGAGCACACCACGTCGACGAGCTTGGCGACGTCGAGCTGGTCGACCTCGATGTCGAACACGTCGATGCCGGCGAACTTCTTGAACAGGACCGCCTTGCCCTCCATCACCGGCTTCGAGGCGAGCGGGCCGATGTTGCCGAGGCCGAGCACGGCGGTGCCGTTGGTGAGCACGGCGACGAGGTTCTGGCGGATGGTGAGGGTCGCGGCCTCCTGCGGGTCGGCCGCGATCGCCTCGCAGGCGGCGGCGACGCCGGGCGAGTAGGCCAGCGCCAGGTCGCGCTGGTTGCCGAGCGGCTTGGTCGCCTGGATCTCGAGCTTTCCGGGGCGCGGGAGGCGGTGATAGACGAGAGCCCCTGACTTGAGATCCTCGGACATGTTGTCGCCCATGGCCCATTCTCCCTCGATCAGGCGCGTACGTCGTGTGGCGCCGAACGCCCTCGCATGAAGGCCCTGTTGCACCGGCTGCGCAGCGGGCGCAACCCGAACAACGAGACGCGGATCCACCTGGAAAAGCTGGTGCGCGCCCACGGATTCTCCATCGGTGCCTATTCGTACGGTCGCCCGAAGGTGCGATTCGCCGAATCCGGGCGGAGGCTGACGATCGGCCGCTATTGTTCCATCGCCGACAAGGTCGAGATCCTGCTCGGCGGCGACCATCGCCTCGACTGGGCCTCGACCTATCCCTTCGCCGCGATGCGCGGGCT
This sequence comes from Methylobacterium sp. J-092, assembly GCF_022829325.1. Lineage (NCBI taxonomy): Bacteria > Pseudomonadati > Pseudomonadota > Alphaproteobacteria > Hyphomicrobiales > Methylobacteriaceae > Methylobacterium > Methylobacterium sp. J-092. The sequence goes on from NZ_JAKSXU010000032.1 coordinate 37,300, forward strand.
GTGGCCGGGGGCGGACGCGCCGGCCGGGTACCACGCCTCGCGCGGGGACGTGTCGATCGGGCACGACGTCTGGCTCGGCTCGGGCTGCCTGATCCTGTCCGGGGTCACGGTCGGGCACGGCGCGGTGGTGGCGGCGCACGCCGTGGTCACGCGCGACGTGCCGCCCTACGCAATCGTCGCCGGCAACCCGGCCCGGGTCGTGCGCACCCGCTTCGACGCGGCGACGGTGGCGGATCTCGTCGCCTGCGCCTGGTGGGACCTGCCGCATGCGGCGGTGTCGACGCTGGTGCCGCTGCTGCAGAGCGGGCGCATCCCCGAGCTGATCGCCGCCGCCCGCGCCGTTGCACCGCCTGCCTGAATCCCTTACCCGCGGGCCGATCGCACTTGAGCGCCCGCCCGAAGGTCCGACCGATGTCCCAGACGCCCCCCGACCGCCTCGCCGTGAACCCGAACAGCCCGTTCTACGACGAAACCATTCTGGAACGCGGCATCGGCATCCGCTTCAAGGGGGTCGAGAAGACCAACGTCGAGGAATATTGCGTCAGCGAGGGCTGGGTCCGCCTCAGCGCCGGCAAGACCCTGGACCGCGCCGGCAACCCGATGACGGTGAAGCTCAAGGGCACGGTCGAGCCCTACTTCCGCGACGCCGCACCCGAGGCCTGAGCCTCGCGCCGGCCGCGAGCCAGGTCGAAATCGCGCAGGGTACCCGCGACCAGGGCCGCGACCTGCTCCGGGCTGCGCGCATCCCGGACCACGAGGCTCGCCAGCACGTCGGTGCGGCGTTGCCGCTGCTTGGCCGTCCGGGCGTGGTTCGAGAGCCGCAGGGCGAAGCCGCATCCCGCGCGTTGGAGGTACAGGCTGTCACCGCGCTCGTTGCGCGCGGTCACCCGGAAACCGTGCTCGGCGAGAAGCCGTGCCGCGTGCGCGAGCGCCGCGGCCGGGGGCAGGGCGCGTGCGCCCGAGCCGGTCACGGACCGGCCGGCTCGATGGTGCCGAGGGCGCGGCGTCCCAGGGTCCGCGTCTTCAGCCGCAGCGCCGGCCGCTCGATGGCGTACCACGAGGCCGCGGCCACCGGGATCGTGAGCGCGAGCGCCGGGATCAGCAGCAGCGCCGGGGAAGCACCGGGCCACGAAGCATGCAGGCTCTGCTGCACCGGCCAGCCGTAGAGATAGATCCCGTAGGAGAGGTCCGCGGCCGGGTCGAAGGCCTTGCGCGCCAGCCAGGGCGACAGCCCGAGCCAGATTGCGCCGTAGCCTTCCGCCGTAAACAGCAGCGTGCGGTAGAGCGGGGTGTGGCGCGCCAGGAGGCAGGCCAGCGCCAGGATCGCGAGCGGGACGACCGAGAGGCGCACGGATGCCCTTCCGGCGTAGAGCGCCGCGCCGATCGCGAAGATCAGCGGCAGCCGCAACGCCGTCTCGAGGCCCTTCGGCAGGTCGGGATGCTTCGCATCAGCGATCAGGAGCGCGATCGCAAAGCCGGCGGCGATCAGCGGCACCGTCCAGCGCGCCCGCAACGCGCCGACGAGGCCGGCAGCGACGACGCCCAGATAGCACAGGGTCTCGTATTTCAGGGTCCAGACCGTGCCGAGCGGGCTGCGATACGGGTTGTCGGGAAAGACGCCCGGCAGCGACGCATTGCTCTTGAAGGTGGTCAGCGTGCCCCGCACGAAGCGCCAGACGCCGCCATCGCGCAGATACTGGCCGAGCGGCAGCGTGCTCATCGCGGCGCCGAGGACGAGGGCGACCAGCAGCGTCGCGGCGACGAGCCCCGGCAGGATGCGCAGGGTCCGGGCGATGAGGTAGTCGACGAGGCCGCGCCGGTCGAAGCTCATCGTCACGAGGAAGCCCGACACCGCGAAGAAGCCGTTCACCGCGTGCTCGCCGAGAGTGAAGCCGGTCGCCCGCGCCAGCGGCTCGTCGAGGGCGTTGCCGCTGGTGACGCTGAAGGCATGCGAGACCACCACCGCCAGCGCGAGCGCCAGGCGAAGGCCGGAGAAGCCGTTGTGCGGGCGGGCCAGCGCGTCCGCCACCGTCGCGGCGCGGGTCATTCGAGGCCCTCGCGGGCCAGCGCGGACCGGCCCCGCAGCGCGGCCCAGGCGCCCGCGGCCGAGCCGCCGTAGCGCTCGACGCCGGCACGCCGCAGGACCAGCAGGGACAGGCAGGCCTTGAGCGCGTTGGCCGCGAGCCCCGGCAGGATGGGGTCGGCGAGCCCGTACTTGCGGGCGACGTAGGCGCGCGACCACGCCTGGTGCCAGCGGGTGCGGAACACCCGGCCGCGCTCCGGCGCCGAGGAACGCCCGCGCCCGTGCAGGACCTCGGCGCCGTGCACGTGGACGAGGGCGCGGCCCGCATCGGCGATGCGGCGACAGAGGTCGTCGTCCTCGTAGAACAGGAAGATCCGCTCGTCGAAGCCACCGAGCGCCAGGAAGAACGTCCGCTCGATCATCACGCACGCGCCGGACAGGAACGGCGCGCAGGCATCGCCCGCGGGCAGGTCGCGGCGCCCGCGCGGGTTGGTGAGGTACGGCGCCAGCAGGGAGCGCGGCTGGTAGAAGAACCGGCCGTCCGGCTCGACGATGCGCGGCGCGAACAATCCGGCCTCCGGCCAGCGCTCGGCGGCGGCGAGCAGGGCGTCGGCCGTGCCCGGCCGCAGGATCACGTCGGGGTTGAGGATCAGCACGTAGCGGGCCTGCGCGGCAACGCGGACGCCGAGGGTGTTGGCGCGGCCGTAGCCCTCGTTCCGAGCGTTGCGGACCACCTGCGCGCCGGCTGCCTCCGCGATCTCCGCCGATCGGTCGCGGCTCGCATTGTCGACGACGATCGCCGGCACATGCTCGGCCGCGAGCGCCGACAGGCAGGCCGGCAGAGCCTCGGCGCTGTCATGCGCGACGACGACGGCGACGAGGCTGGGCACTTAACGGACTCCCCGGGGCGACCGCTTTTCCCTCCCCCCTCTGCGGGGGGAGGGAAGGACGCGTGGGGTCACGCCTTCTTCTCAGGTAGGTTCAGGCGGATGTGCAGCTCGCGAAGCTGCTTCGGGGTTGCCTCGGAGGGAGCGCCCATCATCAGGTCCTCGGCGCGCTGGTTCATCGGGAACAGCACCACCTCGCGGATGTTCGGCTCCTCGCAGAGCAGCATCACGATGCGGTCGACACCCGGCGCGATGCCGCCGTGCGGCGGGGCGCCGAGGCGCAGCGCGTTGAGCATGCCGCCGAACTTGGCTTCGAGCACGTCGCGCCCGTAGCCCGCGATCGCGAAGGCCTTCTCCATGATCTCGGGCTTGTGGTTCCGGATCGCGCCCGACGACAGCTCGATGCCGTTGCAGACGATGTCGTACTGGAACGCCTTGATGTCGAGGATCTTGGCGTCGTCGCCTTCGCCGAGCGCCAGGAAGGCGTCGTGGTCGAAGTTCGGCATCGAGAACGGGTTGTGCGAGAAGTCGATGTGCTTCTCGTCCTCGTTCCATTCGAACATCGGGAAGTCGGTGATCCAGCAGAACGCGAACTGGTCCTTGTCGGACAGGCCGAGGTCGTCGCCGATGCGGATGCGTGCCTTGCCGGCGAGCGCCGCGGCCTTCGCCTCGGTGCCGGCGGAAAAGAAGACCGCGTCGCCGGGCCCTGCACCAACTTTCAATGCTAATTTTAACTGAACGTCACGCGGAATAAACTTAGCAATCGGGCCGCGCCCGATCATGTGGCGATATTTCTCGAAAACCTCTTCATAATCTATCGCTGAGAGGTCAACTTCATCGCCAAAATCATATGCGGTCCTTAATTGTATGTGTTCTTTCTCAATATCCGTAAGGGGAGGCACGTCGGCCCCTTCCTCAAATATAATATATCCGAGGCCCGGCGCCCCTTCCGAGCGGGCAAACTCGTTAAGCTTATCGAAGAACGAGCGTGGCTGCGTCGCCGCCCCCGTCGCGGGAATCGCGCGGACCACGCCGCCGGACTTGATCACGCCCTTGAACGCCTTGAACTCGACCGCGTCCTCGGCGAACTCGGCCGTGACGTCGGCGATGAGCAGCGGGTTGCGCAGGTCGGGCTTGTCGACGCCGTACTTCAGCATCGCGTCGGCGTAGGTGATGCGCGGAAACACCTCGGTGACGCGCTTGTCGCCGGCGAACTCCTTGAACACCCCGTGCAGAACCGGCTCGACCGCCTGGAACACGTCCTCCTGGGTGACGAAGCTCATCTCGATGTCGAGCTGGTAGAACTCGCCCGGCGAGCGGTCCGCGCGCGCATCCTCGTCGCGGAAGCAGGGCGCGATCTGGAAGTAGCGGTCGAAGCCGGCGATCATCGTCAGCTGCTTGAACTGCTGCGGTGCCTGCGGCAGCGCGTAGAATTTCCCGGGATGGACGCGGGAGGGGACGAGGTAGTCGCGTGCGCCCTCGGGGCTCGATGCCGTGAGGATCGGCGTCTGAAACTCGAAGAACCCGCCCTCGCGCATGCGCCGACGCAGCGAGTCGACGATCGCGCCGCGCTTCATGATGTTAGCGTGCAGCTTCTCGCGGCGCAGGTCGAGGAAGCGGTACCGCAGGCGGGTCTCCTCGGGGTACTCGAGGTCGCCGAAGACCGGCAGCGGCAGCTCGGCGGCCGCGCCCAGCACCTCGAGCTCGTCGATGTAGACCTCGACCGCGCCGGTCAGCAGCTCGGCGTTCTCGGTCCCGGCCGGCCGGGTGCGGACGCGCCCGTCGAGGCGCACGACCCATTCCGAGCGCACGGTGTTGGCCGCCTTGAAGGCCGGCGAATCCGAATCGACCACGCACTGCGTCAGCCCGTAATGGTCGCGCAGGTCGATGAAGAGCACGCCGCCATGGTCGCGGATGCGGTGGCACCAGCCGGAGAGGCGGACGGATGTGCCGACATCGGATGGGCGCAGCGCCCCGCAGGTATGGGTCCGGTAACGGTGCATCGCAAAACCTTGGAATGGAAGCGCGGCACCATTCACGCGAGGGGGGCGAAGTCAAGGCGCGCCGCAGGACCGGGCGGCCGGGTGCCGAGCATCGCCGTCGCGGATGCCCGGCGGAACCGCGGGCCCAGCGAAGACGGCGCAGGTCCTCGGGGACGTCGAACCTGAGGATCGATGGGGATGCCGGCGCATCCGGCTCCCCTTTACAAGAAACCTCCGATATAGCCGGGGGCATGGATCTGATCAGTACGACGCAGGCGCTCCGCGACGCCTGCGACCGCCTCGCCGCGCAGAGCTTCGTCACCGTGGACACGGAGTTCATGCGCGAGACGACCTATTACCCCAAGCTCTGCCTGATCCAGATGGCGGCGCCGGACGGGACCGGCGTGCTGGTCGATCCGCTGGCGGACGGCATCGACCTCCAGCCCTTCGTCGACCTGATGGCGGACGAGGGCGTGGTGAAGGTGTTCCATTCCGCCCGCCAGGATCTCGAGATCATCTGGCTGATGGGCGGGCTGCTGCCGCAGCCGTTCTTCGACACCCAGGTCGCGGCAATGGTCTGCGGCTACGGCGACTCGGTGTCCTACGAGCAGCTGGTCAACGATGTGGCCAAGGCGAAGATCGACAAGTCCTCGCGCTTCACCGACTGGTCGCGGCGCCCGCTTTCGGACGCGCAGCTCTCCTACGCCCTGTCGGACGTCACCCATCTGGTGACCGTGTACGAGAAGCTGGTCGCCGACCTCGTGCGCGACGACCGCGGGCAGTGGCTCGACGAGGAGATGGCGGTGCTGACCTCGCCCGACACCTATCGCGCCGACCCGGCTCAGGCCTGGCGCCGCCTGTCGGGGCGGATGCGCAAGCCGCGCGAGATCGCGGTGCTGATGGAGGTCGCGGCCTGGCGCGAGCGCGAGGCGCAGACGCGCAACGTGCCGCGCGGGCGCATCCTGAAGGACGAGGCGGTGATCGACGTCGCGACCTCGGCGCCGCGCAGCGTCGAGGCGCTCGGCCGCTTGCGCTCGATCCCGGCGGGCTTCGAGCGCTCGCGCACCGGTACCGACATCCTCGCCGCCGTCGAGCGCGGGTTCGCCCGCGACGTCGGCGAGATCGCGCTGCCCGAGCGCGGCCGCGGCCGCAGCGGCGGCAACGGGGCGCTGGTCGAGTTGCTCAAGGTGCTTCTGAAGGCGGTGTGCGAGACCGAGGGCGTCGCGCCGAAGATCATCGCCACGGTGGACGATCTCGAAGCGGTGGCCGACGACGACGCGGCCGACGTGCCGCTTCTCCAGGGCTGGCGCCGCGAGCTCTTCGGCAGCAAGGCGCTCGACCTGAAGCACGGTCGCCTCGCGCTCTCCGCCGAGGGCGGGCGCATCGTGGTGCGGTCGCTGGCCTGAACCGGCGATCGGCCGGCATCCGGTCATCGACGTGAGACCATCGCAGGCGAACCCGTGACACGGGGACGGACCGGGACTAAATGGCAATGCGATTGCCGAAACGTCCCAGGGCCCCACGTCGCATCCGATGCACGAACCCAACGAAGTCCTCCAGACGCTGACCGGGCGGGGCACCGTCTCGGCGGAGGGCTGCGGAACCGTCCGCGTCCGCTACCGGGTGATCGTGGAACGGCGGGCATCCGTCGTCACGGCCCATGGCAGCCTTCACGGAAGCCATGCCGGCCTGCGCCCGATCTGGCTGATCCCGGACTCCACCCTGCGCCTGAAGACCGGCCGGACCCTCGCGATCTCGCTCACCGACCTCGTCGGCGACGCCGCCGAGTTCGAGAGCACCAGCGCCGTCGGGACCCTCGCCTGAGATCGTCGCGGCCGGCCCGCGAGGCAATCCTCCTTCCCGGATGATCACCGTTGAGACGGCGATTCTCGACATCGGTCGGCGCAGAAAAATGCCGTTCTGGGTCGCCGACGGCGGTTTCATGCGACCAGAGCGCGCAGAAGCGGCAGGAAATCACCGAAGCTTGACCGCGAAGCATCCTCAGCGGTGTCGCGACCGGATTTTGCAGCGCATCTGCCCATTGCCAAGGCGATGCCGCGTCATGCCGCGCGAAACGGCAGCGCACCGTGCACCGAACGCATGAAAAACGCGAATGTCGAAGCTCAAGCTGCAAACGGCGCATGTGTTTGCCGCTCATGCCGAAGCACAACACCTGGGCATGACCTCTTTTTGTGCGATGCACAATAAGTTTTTGCGGCGCGTCAACGACCCTGGTCTTCCCGCGAGGGTGCGGCGACTTGCGCACAACCCTATCGGAGGCGCCCGAACCGAGTTGACGAGGCTCAAAAATCTCTTAGAGTTCATTCAAGCTTCGGTTTCGAGGGGGCCGCCTCAGGGATGGCGGCCTCTGGCTCGGCGACCCAAAGTCGTCGATTTCCTGCCCGCTACCGAAGCAAATCGATCCCTGTCGCAAAGAGTCAGGTCAGGTCTTCTCGACGCGGTCTGCGTCGTGTCCGGAAGGCATCAAGACTTGTCGGAGGAACACACATGAGAGCGGTTCATCTTCTCGCGCTTGGCGCGAGCCTTGCGGTTGCCGCCCCGGCGATCGCGAACGACGATCTGATGAAGCATCTGGCGAACCCGGCCGAGCAGGTGCTGCAGACGGTCGACTACGCCAACACGCGCTATTCGAAGCTCGACCAGATCAACGCGGGCAACGTCAAGAACCTCCAGGTGGC